>JBKJXT010000080.1:0-4025 GCA_046716205.1 Actinomycetota bacterium | reverse complement strand
CTGTCCTGGGCTGGTTAACCGCCTGGTTGTTATGTATTAATCGGGTTTTTTCCCGTTTTTCTTGAGGGAACGGGGCGGGGGGCTAATCGGAGCTGCTCCCCGGCCGGCCGCCATACCTTGGCCTTCTGCTTGCCTCGACTCGGCGTCACGATGGTCTCCTGGCTCTCGATTACCCGGGGCGGATCCTCGGCGCGCAGCTTGCTCATCGCCGCGAGCCGGATCGGCTTGCCGCCGACGTTCTCGGTCTTCACATGGAGCTCGCCGGCGGTCAGTTGGCCGGCGTTGTGGATCTGCTCGACCATCGCGTCCGCGCACGCGCTGATCTTGTCGTCGGTGGTCTGCTCAACCTCTCGCAGGTCGAGCGTCCCGTCTTCCTCGTCGACGACGGTGAGCTGAAGCGGCGGCTGCTTGTGCCCCCCCATGCGGTTCTTCGCGTGGTGGATCTTGAAGCTCGACTGTCCCTCGGCGATGAACTCGAGCACGACGTCGGCCTTCTGTCCCTTGGAAGATGCGCCGCGACCGCCGGTGACGCCCTTGCGCTTCACGAACGCTTGCTGGTGACCGGTGTGGTCGAGCACGAGCACGCTCGCCCCGAGCTCTCGCACCATCAGCTGCATCACGTCACGATCGAACGCCGCGATCGCCGGGTTGCCCTCCTCATCACCGGTCCACGCAGCGGTGAGCGTGTCGAGCACGATGAAGCGACATCCGCGACCGGCGCGCACGAGCTCGGCGACGTGATCGGGCTGCGCGAGGTCGAGGCCTTGATCGTGGAAGAAGCGCATGTGCTTCCAGTTCGGCCGGAGTCGATCGAGGCGGCGCACGTCTTCGACGAGCGGGTTCTCCTGCGACACGTAGAGCACGCTCACGCCGGCGCGGCTGAGCTTGCACGACATGAACAGCGCCCACAGGCTCTTGCCGCTCTCAGCGGCGCCCCAGGCCCAGATGCGCGCGCCCAGTGGCAGGTAGGGCTCCTCGAGCCACTCGATCTGAGGAAGGCCCACGCGCTTGAGCTCCTCGAAGTCCAGGGCGCGCAGCTTGAACGGCCCCGGGAACAACACGATCGCGGCGTCGAGGACCTCGAACACGGCCTCGCCCGGATCGTCGCCCCGTTCTGCCGCGACCTGCGCGACGTCGTCGAGATCCTTGACGCCTTCCGGCAGCGTAGCCTCGGAGATCGTCGTGCGTCCCTTCAGTCGCTCGATGACCTCGGTGCGCCACTTCGCGCCGGCCTGGTCGACGTCGGCAACGAGGATCACCTCGTCCTTGACGGCGAGGATCTCCGCCGCTTCATCGCTGAGCTGCGAACCGGCCGTGGCGAACGCCGCGAACATGGCCTGCTCCGCGGCGATCGCGTCGAGGTGGCCTTCCACCAACACGACCTTCCGTGAGTGCCATGCGGTCGACGTGGCGAACAGCGGAGGCCGCGGCCCGGGTGAGTGCTTGTACTTCGGACCCGTGCCGTTGATCGCGCGCGTGGTGGTGTAGATCTCTGTGTCGTCGGGACCGCGCCAAGGGAACAGCACTCCCCCTTCGACGAACCGGATCCCAGACGCCTCGATCACTGCGTCCGAGACGACCCCGCGCGCGCGCAGATACTCCGGAGGGCTGAGACTAGTGCTGACGGCGACGGTCGCCTCAGCTCGTGCTGGCGCACTCTGGCGTGCCTGGGGCCGCGAGGGCGTCTCCTCGAACCCCACGAGCTCGTCGAGCAGCTCGGGCAGGCTCACGCGTGACAGATGCTGCTCGAGGTCAAGGACGTCGCCCTTGGCACCGCAACCGAAGCACATGTAGCGATGCGGCGCGCCACGAACGGCGTGGAAGCTCGGGGTCTTCTCATCATGGAACGGACAGCTCGCGAAGCCGCGCACGAACGTGAGCCCGTGGGCCGTCATCACCTCGGAGACGGTGCCGAGCTTGGCGCGCGCGATCTCGATGCGCTCGGGCTTGCGATCGGGATTCATGCTCGCCCGCCCTCGGTCGCGCATCGAAGATGGGAGTACGAGCCGTCACTTGACAGCACGAGGCGCTCGTCGTCGATCGCCCAGCCGCACGTGTCGCAGATCAGCGGTGTCGGCCGAAGCGCCACGACCAAGCGGGCCAAGAACTCGAACAACACGATCCGCAGACTCATGCTTCAGCGGTCGCCGCCTTCCGCTTCTCTTGCCACTCGCGCTGGTACGCGCGCCGGCCCTCGACGCACATCACGCAGCGACACCCCTTCTGGTAGCCGCCGTAGCCGTGATTGATCGGAGCTTGGATCGACTGTTGCTGCGGGGGGGGGTCAGCCGTCGTGGAGCTCCTCTGCTCGAGGATCAGATCGGTCTTGCGCCTGGCGCGGCATGTCGCCGAGCAGATCTGCTGGCGCGCCTGGCGCGGCTCGAACTCCTTGGAGCACACCAGGCATGCCACCTTGTCCTTGGCGGTGACCCAGGACTTGCCCTTGACCAGCTGCGCCTCCTCCGGCGCGCCGTGGGGCGCTCGGGCGCCCTCGTAGCACTCGATGTGCCAGCGCTCGATGCGATCCCACTTGCCCTCGACGTAGACGTTCGCGACCACGATCCGCGCGCTGCCGTAGACGTCGGTCTCGCACCCGGGGCACTTGGCGATCAACGAGTCGCACTTCTTGATCGTGACCTTCGACGTCGTGCGTGGCGCGACCGGCTCGGGCGCCGGCTTCCTGGACTTCGCGGGATCCACGGCGATGAGTCCGATCGGAGCGCGCGGCTTGGGTGGCGGCAGGCCTTTGCGCTCGCGTTCGGTCAACCGCTCTTCGCGCTTGGCGTCGCGACAGACCTCGCACCGACACCCGAGTGAGCGATAGCGCTTGATGCCGTGCGGGGGTTCCTGTTCCTTCGCCTCAGATGAGGTCAAAGAAGCGGAAGTCGGCTCGGGCTTGGTCGGTGCAGGAGGCTCACGGTCAGGCGTGACGGTTGCAGGAGCCAGCCCCTCGGGCACCCCTGTTTCCCTGCTTACGCGTTCGGGAGCGCCCTCGCTCGCCTCCTGCACCGAGAACGAGATCTCCGCGGGATCGAGCTGCAGCTCGTCGGAGACCACGACGACGTCGACGCCGAGCAACTGTTTGCCTACGACCTCGGCGATCGCCTCAGCGTCCATGAATGTCGGCGCGAGCAGCTCGCAGCGACGCGTGAGGACCCAGGCGCGCATCCGTTCGGTCATCGTGCGCTCCGGAAGCCGTCAGCGTCAGGGCACGATGCGAAATGGTTGAGGTGCGCGGGCCCGTGACCAACAGCGAGCATCGCGCGTGGGATCACTCGATAGGTCTTCGCCTCCAGATCGATGTCGATGTTGCCCGTCGGGCTCGGCTCGGCCTCGATCGGCGCGGGCTTGCCCGTGCGTTCGTGGTTCAGCCAGTAGATCGGGGTCTCGCAGGATCCACAGTGCTCGACGCTCATGACTTGACCTGCCTCTCGCGCTTGCGACGACGAGCCTCCCGGCGCGCCCAACAGCTCGCGCAGAGCTGTCGGAGCAGTCCCGCCCGCGGTTTGACGCTGTGCCGACGCTCGCCGCAGCTCGCGCATCGAGGGAAGGTGTGGACGGTTCGAATCCTCATGCTCACTTCGCCACCGCCGAGCCGCTCCCAACCAGTCGGGGCCTTCCAGATGGACGTCGACTACGGATACGCTTGGATGCCCGTGGGAGGCAGATGACGTGGAGACGATCGAACTCGCTGTGACGGTGAAGGCTTATCCGAACATCAGCAAGCGTTTCGGAGAGGTCTGCTGCGTCGCAGGGATCCGGGTAGATACCGACGAACCCGAATGGTGCCGTCTCTGGCCAGTCCACTTCCGCGACCTTGAGTTCGACCAGAGATTCAAGAAGTACGACGTCGTGACCGTGCGTGCTCAAAGGACCCACGCCGACGCGCGGCCGGAGAGCTGGAAGCCGGACGTCGACAGCATCGAGATCGCGGCTCACATCCCCACGACCAAACACTGGGCTGAGCGACGACAGCTCGTCGAGGCTCTTGAGATCGAGTCGATGTGCGACCTGCAGCGCCGGCA
>JBKJXT010000079.1:0-3357 GCA_046716205.1 Actinomycetota bacterium | reverse complement strand
CTGTGAAGATGAAAGGCGACGGAAGGCTGGTCCTAGCGATGCTTGTTTGCCTGGTGGGGGCGGCTTTGCAGGTGAGTTCCGCCGAACCAGACACCTCTTCCACCGTTCTTGCGTCCGAGGGTCTCTCAGGCTTTCCCGCCAACGGCGATAGCACTTCTGCGTCGGTTTCCGCTGACGGTCGTTATGTAGCCTTCGAGTCCACGGCGAGCAACCTGGTGGAAGGGGACACGAACGGCGTCTCCGACGTCTTCGTTCGAGACTTGGTCGAAGGCGTGACGACGCGTCTCTCGGCTACTCAAGAGGGCACCGAGGGCAACGCTGCCAGTGCGTACCCAAAGATCTCCGCCGAAGGGCGCCTCGTGGTCTTCCATTCCCTTGCCTCCAATCTGGTTGCGGATGACACGAACGACACCGTTGACGTCTTCCTTCATGACCTCGGAACGGGGAGAGTAAGTCGGGTTTCGATCTCCTCAACGGGTGTCCAAGGAGACGGGCCGAGCTATTACTCGCACATCTCCGCAGACGGGCGCGTTGTTGCTTTCCACTCTGGCGCTGCGAACCTCGTCTCCGGAGATTTGAACGGGTTCTACGACGTTTTCGCACACGAGCTGGCTTCAAGGACCACGACGATGATCTCGGTCAATTCCACGGGCTTGCCGGGCAACGCCGCAAGTGGATACCCCACGCTATCGGCGGACGGCCGGCTCGTTGCCTTCAACTCGGTCGCGATGACGATGGAGGTCGGGGACACGAACATCTGGTACGACGCCTTCGTTCACGACCGTCAGACCGGCGATACCTCGATCATCTCGATCGATTCGTACGGGCACGGTGGAACCGCTGAGAGCTTCGACCCGTCCATCTCGGCAGATGGTAGCTACGTCGCTTTCTGGTCGGCCTCAGCGCTGTCTTCGGACGATTACAACGCAACGTGGGACGCCTACGTACGCGACAGGGTTACGGGAGCAACTACCCGGCTCAGTGTGGCCCCGGATGGTAGCGCGCCCGACAGCTGGAGCCTGGATGCCTCCATCTCAGGTGACGGTCGCTACGTCGCGTACGAATCGTTCGCGACCAATCTCGATGCTGACCATCTTGTGGGAGGCTTTGGCGATGTCTTCGTCCACGACAGGGTGACGGGGATGAACTCGCTCGTTTCCGCGACCAAGGATGGTGCGCCTGCGGGTGGTCAGAGCGAATACCCCTCCTTGTCTGCCGACGGTCGATTCATTGCCTTCCAGTCTCGAGCTTCGAACTTACTCGCGGGAGACACGAACGGTAGAAGCGACATCTTCGTCGTCCAACGAAGCCTTGGACCGGCAAACCATGTGCCTGCTCTCGATCTTCCGAATCAGTTGTCTGCACCAGCATTGAGCGAGATTCGGTTCACCATCGAGGGCGCAGACCCTGACCGTCGAGACGGCCTGACTTACTCGGCTACCGATCTGCCGCGCGGAGCTCAACTTGACCCAATCAGTGGAGAGTTCATGTGGACGCCCCTGCCCGATCAAGAGGGACCTCACATCATGACGTTCTCTGCAACAGATCCGCTCGGTCTCAAGGCTGACACAGGGTTGACCATCGAAGTAGCCACCTTGGTCTAGGGCACGGTGCGGTCTCTCGAGCGGCTCTGGCATGAAGGGGAGCGGCACTTGTCGTTGGCACCAAGGTGATCACGATCGAGACCGGCGGATGGTTCTTAGAGTTCGGGGGAAAGAGAGGGAAGGCCACAGCGTCGGGAGCGGCGCACAAGCGTGCTCATTCGCGTTATGGACAGCCAGCCTTCTTACGGCAGCAGATTTCACCTAAGAGACAATCATTGCATCCAGCACACCTTTCCCCCCTGGGGGCCAGAAGGGCCCTGGCCTCCCAGTCTTTTGGTGGTGGTCCTCGCTGGGGTTCTGGTGACGGGTTCGAGGTGGCGGGTTCGGCCAACCGCGGACCTCATCTCGCCGATCGTTGTCAGCGCTTGACCCGGCGGATGACATGATTGCCGGTGTCAGCGATAAACAGGTTTCCCGCTGCGTCCGTAGCGATACCGAAAGGACGTCTGATCATCGCGGCCGTTGCCGGTGACCCATCCCCACTGTAGCCCGCGATGCCCATTCCCGCGACGGTCGAGATGATTCCATCACGATTGACACGCCGGATCCGATGATTGCCGGTATCGGCGATGTACAGGTTCCCATCGAGATCAACCTCCACACCGAGAGGCGACATCAATAGTGCGGACGTTGCCGGGCCACCATCACCCGCGATCGGGCCTGGCAACCCAACGGGCAGGCTTCCCGGTTGCTCGCTGATCGAGATCATGCCTGCAACCGTTGTGATGACTCCAGATGTGTCGATCCGCCTGATCTTTGCGTTGTAATGATCAGCGACGTAGATCGTTCCGTCGGCAGCCACCGCGAGGCCATCGGGGTATGCGAATTGCGCTTGGGTGGCGGGACCTCCGTCGCCCGCGGAGCCGTACACTCCAGTGCCACCGGCCGTTGAGATGACTCCTGCGCGATCGATCCGGCGAATCCGGTGACCGTAGTGTTCCGAAACGTACACGTTGCCATCCGCGTCGACGTCGATGCCGGTGGGTTGGAAGAGGGACGCCTCAGCCGCGAGGCCGCCGTCGCCATTGGACACTTGTTGCCCGGTCCCGGCAAACGTTGTGATGACACCCGCAGGATCCACTCTTCGGATCCGATGGTTGAAGGAGTCGGCGATGTAGAGGTTGCCCGCTCGATCGAGCGCGACGTCGCGAGTGTATTGAATCATCCCTTGAGTTGCGGGTTTGCCGTCCCCTGAGAATCCAGCCGTGCCGGTTCCGGCGACCGTTGTGATCGTTCCATCTGACGCGACTCGCCTGATCCGGTAATTGAGGGAGTCGACGATAAACAGGTTTCCCTCAGGGTCGACCTCGACATGGGCCGGCTCGTTGAGTGCCGCCTCTACCGCAGGTCCCTCGTCGCCGGAGAATCCTTGATAGCCGTAGCCTACGATCGTGCTGATGGTGTCGGCATCCTCAGCGGCGGCGGGATGAACGCAGATCAGAGTCACCAGTGTCAATGCGAATATGATAGTCAAGGACTTTCGGCGGATCGCTTGCGGACCTACCTTGGACACGTTCATGGCTGCTCCCCCTATTGTTTGGCGGGCGTGATTGCACGGACGCGATGATTGTTCGTGTCAACGAATAGGATTCGCTGAGTTGCATCGACGACGACTCCATACGGAGCGTTGAGCCTCGCCTCGGTCGCAGGCCCTCCATCACCGGCGAAGTCGGGCTCCCCCGTCCCCGCAACCGTGGTGATCGTTCCGTCGGTCGCGATCGCGCGGATCCGATGGTTGCCGGTGTCGGCGACG
>JBKJXT010000078.1:0-3258 GCA_046716205.1 Actinomycetota bacterium | reverse complement strand
TCTTCCGGCGCGCTGAACGCGCGCGCGACAACCCCGTGCCGCTCCAGCCGTGTCGCCGACTCGAGCCCATCATCGTCCAGACCTGCGAATCGCAGTGGAGCCAGTCGTGCGTCGATGCGAACGAGGTCGCCCGAGCGCACGGCGTTCACCGGCGGCGGCCGTACCGTGACGAGCACACGCTCGCGCACGCGGAAGGCGCTGCCGTCGATCTCGGCGCGCGACACCCCCACCACGAAACGGGCCGCACCGAGGGCAGCGCGGGCGTCGCCGAGCGCGCGCCCCTCGAGGATCGCGTCGGCCCTCTTCGCGCCCCCGCGCGCGAGCGCAGCGCCCTCCAGCGAGGCGATGCGCAGCGCAGTGAGGCCGAACCCGAGCGCCAGCCCGCCGATCAAGACCGCGACCGTCGCGCGCCGCCTCAGCTGCGCGGCGGCAACCAGCATGGGGACCGCGACGCTGGCGCCGACGGCGATCGACGGCCGTGCCGCCGACGCGATCATCACACCGGCGGCGAGCGCGCCGGCCAGCGCGAACAGGCGCCCCGCCGGCGCCGGCTGCGAGCCGTTCATACGGTGATGAGTGGCTCGAGCGAGGCGAATTTCTTCGGTCCGATCCCGGAGACCTTCTGCAGGTCGGTGATCGCCTTGAACGGGCCGTGCTGCTCCCGGTACTCGATGATCCTCTGGGAGAGCGCCGGACCGATCCCGGGTAACGACTCCAGCTCGGCGGCGGTGGCGAGGTTGATGTTGACCTTGCCGCCCTGTTGCCCTGATCCACCGCCCGAGGGCGCGCCCGACGGCGGCACCTCCCCGCGACGCGGCACGTAGATCTGCTCTCCATCGACGAGTGTGCGCGCCAGGTTGATGCCTGCGGTGTCCGCGCCGCGCGCGAATCCTCCGGCCGCGCGCACCGCGTCCACGACTCGGTCCCCCGCGACGAAGGAGAACACGCCCGGCGCGCGTACGGCGCCGACGACGTGCACGAAGATGCCGGTCGGCGTCGGCGATGGTGTCGCGGGCACGACGACGGGCGCGAGTGTCGAGGCTGCGGCCGGTCGTGAGCGGACGTAGGCCAGGCCAGCGCCGATCAGCACCAATGCGGCGAGCACGATCAGCGCGACGACCTCGCGCGGATGGAACTGAAGCTTTCCACCGACGCGCGCACGCAGGGCCTCCGTCATCGAGACCGGCCGGAGCTGCAACGGATCGGGCTTCTCGTTCTCCATGGTCCTCGAACGGGAAGGCCGGGAGGTGCGAGGCTACGCCGTCGCGTCTAGGGATTCACGTTCGGGAAGAGTGAGCGGCTGGAGAAGGTACGCCGTCGCCGCCTCGATCCCCCGCATCAGGTAAGGCCGCTCACCGTCACAGGGCTCGATCTGTCCGTCGTGGTTCCGTCGCCGAGCTGGCCGTCGATGTTGTATCCCCAGCACCGTGCGGTCCCATCCGAGCGCGCCGCGCAGCTGTGGTAAGCGCCGCCGGCGATGTCGGTGGCTGCGTTGAGCCCGACGACCGTGGTCGGAACCGGTCGCTTCGTCAGCGTGCCGTCCCCGACCTGGCCGCTGGCGTTGCGGCCCCAACAGCGAACCGTCTTATCCGAGAGCGCGGCGCACGTGTGGTATCCGCCCACGGTCAGCCCCGTCGTGCCCGTCAAGCCGGCCACCGCGACCGGGGTCGTGCGATTCGTTGTCGTCCCATCGCCGAGCTGTCCGTCTACATTGTTCCCCCAGCACCGTGCCGTGCCGTCCGTACGGATCGCACAGGTGTGCAACAGTCCGCCGCCGATGTCGCTAGCCCCAGAGAGCCCGATGACCGTCACGGGTGTCGTGCGAGACGTGGTGGTTCCGTCACCAACCTGTCCGGCGTCGTTGCGCCCCCAGCACCGCGCGGTTCCGTCCGACAACACCGCGCACGTGTGCCGGTCGCCCTCTCCGAGCGAGGCGATCCCGGTCAATCCGCTCACGGGCACCGGAGTCGTACGCCGCAGCGTCGTTCCGTCCCCCAGCTGTCCGTCGGTGTTGGAGCCCCAGCAACGCGCGGTACGGTCCGACAGCAGTGCGCATGAATGGTTATCCCCCGCAGTGATCGAGGAGGCACCGGTGAGACCCACCACCGCTACAGGGGACAGACGGTTCCCCGTTGTCCCATCGCCGAGCTGGCCAGATTGACCGAAGCCCCAACACTTCGCTGTGCCGTCCGAGAGCAAGGCGCACGTGTGATAATCCCCGGCTGTGATCGCCGTGACGCCGGTGAGACCACCGACGGTTACCGGCGTCGTGCGGCGCGTCGTGGTGCCGTCGCCGAGCTGGCCGGACGCGTTGTATCCCCAGCACCGCACCGTGCCGCTCGACATCAAAGCGCACGAATGGAAGCCGCCCGTTGCCACCTCCAGATCCCGTGTGGACACGCCGAGCGGAGGACTCTTCTCCTCCAGCGGTGTCGAGCGATAGGCGACGGCCGTGAGCACGTAGTCCCCCGCAACCGGGAACGTGACCGACGAGGTGAAGTTGCCCTCGGAGTCGGTCGTCGCAGCGGCGACAACGACCCCAGCCGACAACACCTCGATCGTCTGCTGGGGGACACCCACCCCCGCAGCGGTGACCGACAGCCGGCCGGTGTAGGTCTGCGCGACCCCGATGGGGATCTCTGTCGGGCCGGACAAGGTCACGCTCAACACCGTCCCTGCCGAAGCAGGCGTCAGCGCCAGACACAGTGCAAGCACTAAGGATGCGGCAGCCGCATGTCGTCGTGGGGTCATCAGGAGGCCTCCTTGCCCCGAACGGCCCTCCAGACCGTCGGAGAAACCATTCGAGACCGAGGCGCCGAAGTCCTTCAACGTAGGTCCGGTCAGTGGCCGTGATCGGTCGGGGGTGCCGGCCGATGGTCGGTCGTGCGTGCGTGCGCGTCCGAGCCGTGCGCCTCACCCGGATCCACGTGCACATCCACTTGGGCCACGCCGGGGAGATCGTGGAGGATGTGATGGTGGACGGCTTCGGCGACGTCGTGGGCCTGTATGAGGGTCAACGCCGGATCCGCCGACACCGTCAATGTCACGTACAACGACCGCCCTGCCCAGCGCGCCTGGACGCGCCCGGTCCCGGTCACGCCCGGCGTTTCGGCGGCGGCGTGCTCGATGCCGTCGATGATCTCGGGGTCGACGGCGTCGAGGAGACGCGCGAGCACGTGGCGGCTCGCGTCCCACGCGATCCACACGATCGCGAGCGTTATCGCGATGCCGGCGATCGGGTCCGCGGCCGGCCAGCCC
>JBKJXT010000077.1:0-2803 GCA_046716205.1 Actinomycetota bacterium | reverse complement strand
GTCCAGGCTTCGTCCCGGGGCAGCCGGATCAGGGTCCGGGGCCCACCACGCAGGTGCATCCGCAGACACCGACGGCAGCCGGACCGTTGGTCGGTCTGGTCGCCAGGCTGCCCGCTGCGGCGCTCATGTGGGCGGGTGCTGCGTTCCTCATCCTTGCGGTTGGAGCCTCTTTGGCCCCATCCTTACGACATGCAACAGCCGCCTGAGGCCCCCGCACCGCCCTCGAGCCCAGAACCCGCCGCTTCAACCGCTCGCAACGCTCGCGCGCGCCCACGCATCGACCTGAAGGCGCTGGGCTCGAACTGGCGCCTGGTCACGACCTTGGGCCTGCTTGGGTGCGGCGTCGTTTTCGTGATGCTCGGCTGGTACGGCGCCGCGAACACGAACATCATCACCGAGCAGGTCCCTTACCTGATCTCGGGCGGGCTGCTGGGACTCGGTCTCATCATCGTTGCAGGGATCATGGCGGCATCCGCGGCGTCCGACCGAGAGGTCGCGGAGCTCCGGCGAGAGATCGCGCGCATCGCGTCGTCGGCCGGCGGCACCAACGGTTCGGTGGCGACGTCGCCGCACGTCGCGATGAACGGTTCGCGCGTCTTTACGCTCCCGGGCGGCCGGTCTTACCACGAACCTGGTTGCCCGATCCTCGAAGGCAAGGACGGGATCGAAGAGCTGCAACCGGCAACGGCCGCCGGTGCCGGCCTGGCGCCCTGCAAGCTCTGCGCCGCGGACTAGCGGATGACGCAGGTGCTGTTCCGCACGCTGCTGCTCGGCATCGTTACGGGAAGCGTGTACGCGCTGGCTTCCACGGGTCTCGTGCTCACCTACAAGACCTCGGGGATCCTGAACTTCGGCTACGGCACCATCACCCTGTTCACCGCGTTCATCTACTGGCAGCTGACCGTTGGGTGGGGCGTTCCGGTATGGGGCGCGGCGGCGATCGTTCTGCTGCTCGTCGCGCCAGCCATCGGCGTGTTACTGGACACGGTGTTGTTCCGCCGCATGGAGGGGCAGCCGCCGATCATCGGAGTGATCGCCACCGTGGGACTGTTCGTGTTGCTGCAAGGGGTCGTCATCCTGATCTGGGGCGGCGCCACGAGGGGCAACGTCCCCCCGCTGTTCCCACCAGGAGATGGCGTGGATCTGCCCTTCGGCGTCGTCATCGGGACCGATCAGGTCGGGGTGCTCGTGGTCGCTGCCGGCGCGGCGGCAGGGCTCGGCGCACTGCTGCGGTTCACGAAGATCGGGGTCGCGTTCCGCGCGGTGGTCAACAACCGGCCGGTCGCCGGTCTGATGGCGATCAACACCGGGTTCGTGAGCGGCCTGGCGTGGGCGATGTCGATCGCGTTCGCTGCACTCACCGGCATCTTGCTGACGCCGCGGCTCTTCCTGGACATCAACTTCCTCCCGCCGTTCATCATCGCGTTCGTCTTAGGGGCCGCCGTGGTGGGTCACATGCGATCGTTGCCCCTTGCGTACGCGGGCGGGATCGCACTGGGCATCACGGAGAGCCTGCTCGTGCAGTACGCGCCGAAGGGCGGAGTCTTCTCGCGGCTGCGCGACGCGGTGCCGTTCGTCTTCATCACCGTTGCGGTGATCTTCGCGCCGAAGGCACTGCGACTCGCCGGCGGCGGGCAATCGTTCATCGTGCGCACCCGCGAGATCGTCACCGGCGCCACGGCGCGCTCCAGACAGCTCACGGGGTATGTGTTCTTCGCGGCGCTCTTCCTCGTCCCCGCGCTGGTGGCGAACTCCTGGACCCTGGCGATCGCAGAGGGCATGACGTTCGCGATCACCTTCCTCTCGCTGGTGATCCTCACGGGGTACTCCGGGCAGATCTCGCTGGGGCATACGGCGTTCATGGGTATCGCGACCTTCACGGCCGCGCACCTGTCGGTGAACCTCACGGGCGCGAGTGGATGGATCGCGGTCCTCGTCGGCGCGCTCGCCGCGGTGCCAGCGGGAGCGCTCGTCGGGTTCCTCGCGGTCAGGCTCGCCGGGCTGTACCTCGCGCTGATGACCCTGGCGTTCGCCTTCATGATGCAGTCCCTGTTCTTCGTGGATACCAGGATCTCGGGCGGAGAAGGCGGGATCTCATTGCCGCGTCCGCCCGGTGCCGAGACCGACGCCAGCTTCTACTACGCCGTTCTCGTGATGCTGTTGGGATCCGTGCTGCTGGCGGTGAACCTGCGAACGGGCCGGACTGGGCGCGTGCTTGCTGGGATGCGCGACTCGGAGACGGCATGCCGGTCGCTGGGCATCCCCGTCACGAAGTACAAGGTGTTGATCTTCAGCCTCTCTGCGTTCATCGCCGGCATCGGTGGCATCACGCATTCGATGATCCTGCAGGAAGCCGACACCCGCACCTTCATACCCTTCTACTCGCTGATCTATGTGACGCTGGCGGTGCTGGGCGGCATCTTCCACGTCGGCGGCGCGATCGCGTCTGGTCTCTTCTACGGGATGTACACCCCGATCGCCGAGGCGCTGCCCTTCCTCAAGCTCGAACGCATCCAGCTCATCCTGTTCGGCATCGGTGCGACGATCGCGCTGGCGCAGAATCCGGAGGGGATGTTCGGCGAGATGCGGCGCGCGGTCGCCGGTGTGCACCGGCTGCGTCAGCGCCGGCGCGCGCGCCGGGCGGAGCCGCTGCCCGTCGGCGGAGGGCAGCGATGAGTGCGACACTGCGCGCCGAGCAGGTCACCGTCCGCTTCGGCGGACTGACCGCGGTCGGCGAGGCGTCATTGGAGGTAGACGCCGGTGGGTTCACCGGGCTCATCGGACCGAACGGCGCCGGCAAGAC
>JBKJXT010000076.1:0-5097 GCA_046716205.1 Actinomycetota bacterium | reverse complement strand
ATCCCTCACAGCCGCCCGCGTCCGCCCAGGTGTTCCTCGATCAGATCCCGACACTGAAGCGGTTCCCGAACATCGCCGCGTGGCACGAGATCGAATCGAAGGCCGATCCCGTGATCGAGGAATGGTTCTTCGGCGGCGAGCGGCCGGAAGCGGTCGGTCTGGAGATCGACATCGAGACGATCACACTGTTCACGACGCCGCAGAGATAGTGGCCGACATCCGGCTGCAGAACATCACGAAGTCCTTCGGGACGACGGCGGTCGTTCGCGACCTCAGCGTGGAGATCGCGGACCGCGAACTCTTCGTACTCGTCGGACCGTCCGGTAGTGGGAAGACAACAGCGCTGCGGATCCTCGCGGGTCTGGAGTCCGCGGACTCGGGATCGGTGTCGATCGGCGGCCGCGACGTGACCACGCTGGCGCCGGCGGCACGGAACGTTGGCATGGTGTTCCAGAGCTACGCGCTCTTCCCGCAGTTGAACGTCGAGCAGAACATCGCCTTCGGCCTTCGAGCGCGCAAACGACCCGAGCCCGAGGTGCGCGAGTTGGTCTTGCGTGCTGCCGGTACGCTGCAGATCGAACGACTCCTCGACCGGCTCCCACGACAGCTCTCGGGCGGTGAGCGGCAGCGCGTTGCGCTCGCCCGCGCGCTCGTCCGCGAACCAGACGCGCTGCTGATGGATGAGCCGCTCTCCAACCTCGACGCACAGTTGCGTGCACAGACGCGGACCGAGATCGTGCGCCTGCAGGCGTCGGTCGGCACGACCACGGTCTATGTCACCCATGACCAGATCGAAGCACTGAGCATGGGGCATCGGATCGGCGTGCTGCGCGAAGGCGCTCTAGAGCAGGTCGGGTCGCCGCAGGAGATCTACGACGCCCCGGCGACATTGTTCGTTGCGCGCTTCATCGGTTCGCCTCCGATGAACATCGTCGAAGCCGACTGTGCGGACGGGATGATCTCGGCCGGTCCCATGCGCCTGACGTCGGTGCGCACGTCGACGCGCGGTCGGGCCCTGCTGGGCATCCGTCCCGAACATGTGCACGTCGCAGGATCGCGCTGGTCGAGCCACTCCGCGCCGGTCGACGCCTTCCGTATCCCGGTCGCCGCGTTCGAGTCCGTCGGGGATCAAGCGTTCGTGACGGTGGAGGCTGATGGCTGCAGATTGGTCGCGCGCGTTGAGCCCTCGTTCCGCCCGGCGATCGGTGATCCGCTGAAGGTGTGGATCGACGCCGGTCGCGTGCGCCTGTACGACCCGGCTACGGAGCGGGCGCTCGCATGAGCCTGAGCACGCGGCGCGCCGTACCGTTCCTCGCGCCGGTCACCGTCGGAGCGATCGCGCTGGTACTGGTGCCCGGCATCCTGACCTTCGTGCTCGCGTTCAGCGACTACGACGGATTGCGCGCGCCGGCCGCTGCGGGCTTGGACAATTTCCGCGCGCTCGGTCGCGATCGCATCTTCCTGCAGGCGGTGCGGAACTCGTTGATCTTCGTGGCGCTGGCGGTTCCGCTGCGGCTGCTGGTTGCCCTCGGCGTCGGGCTGTTGGTCGCGCCGCAGCGACGTGGAACGGGTCCGGCGCGCACGGCGGTCGCGCTGCCGACCTTCGTGCCCGACGTCGCGTACGCGTTGCTGTGGCTGTGGATCTTCAACCCGCTGTACGGGCCCCTCGCGACGGTGTTGCGGAGCGCCGGGCTTCCCGGGACGGAATGGCTGCTGGGACCGTGGGGGGCGCGCTCCTCGATCGTGATCATGAGCCTGTTCCAGGTCGCAGAGGCGATCATCGTGGTGGTCGCCGTTCGCAACGAGATCCCCGACGAGCTGTACGAGATCGCGTCGCTGGAAGGGGCGTCGCGCTCCTACGTGTTCCGGCGCGTGACGCTGCCGCTGCTTGCGCCGACACTTGGGCTACTCGCGGCGCGCGACGTGGCCCTCAGCTTGCAGGCGACCTTCGTGCCGGCGCTGGTGCTCACCGGCGGCGGCCCGGAATACGCCACCACGTTCTTGCCGCTGTACACGTATCAGTCGGCGTTCGAGTACCTGCGTTTCGGCTACGCGGCGGCGATGTCGGTGGTCATGTTCGGGATCACCGCCGCCATGATCGCGCTGCAGCTGCTGGCGGTGCGCCGATGGCGTGCGGCTATCTCGTAACGGTCGCGGCGCGCTGGCGCAACGCGGCCCTCGCTGGGAGCAGGGCGACGACACTGGCTGCGATGCACAGCCACGCGTAGCCGACGAGGTCGAGGGCGAAACCGCTCAGGACACTCGCGGCGGCGGAGATGGTCCACACGACTGCATCGACGTTGCCCTGCACACGCGCGCGTTGCGCGTAGGACAGATCTCGTGTCAGCAGCGAGCTCCCGGAGACGAAGGCCACCGACCAGCCCAAGCCGAGCAGGAACAGCGAGATCCCGAGCACACCGCCAGAGCCCTGGAACCCGGCAGCGCTGAGCGTCGCAGCGAGGAGGATCACGATGCCGAGGAGCATCGTGGGCGCGTGACCGAGGCGTTCGGTCACCTTCCCCATCACCGGCGACAGCGCGTACATCCCGACGATGTGGGCGCTCATGACCGCGCCGACCGCGCCGATGCCGTGGCCGTGATCGTCCAGATGAACCGGCGTGATCGCCATGACGAGGATCATCGCGGTCTGCGCCGACATCAACGCGCCGATCGCGAGGCGCACCACCGGCGAGCGAAGGTACTCGCGTATCGGCACGTGTTCGATCGCGATCTCGTCGCGTGTCGCCAGCGACGCAGGATCGGGACGCAGTGTCTGGCTGACGAGGAAGGCCGCGCCGTAGAACCCGATGCCGACCAAGAACCCGCTGGCATCCGGTGGGAAGCCAAGGCGTTCGGTCATTCCCTCGAGCGACCGAAGCAGAAGCGGCCCGATCGCGGCGCCGATCGTGCTGGCCCACACGACCCACCCGAGCACGTACGCGCGCCGGTCCGGCGCGTGCACATCGGTGGCGGCGAAGCGCGAGAGTTGGTTGGAGGCATGCCCGACACCGATGAGGCCCATCCCGGCGAAGACCCACGGCAGAGAGCCCCATCGCGTCGCGTAGGCAGCGAGGAACGCACCGCCGAGCCCGATCAGCCATCCGAGCGCGAGACCGGGGCGCCGGCCCCTGCGCGCCATGATGGTGGACAGCGCGGTGGAGCCGATCGCGGTGCCGAGCACAGCGCACGCGCCGGGCACGCCGGCGAGGGCGGGCGAGCCGCCGAGGTCCTTGGCGATGAGCGGGGCGACGGTGTGGGCGGCGAACACTGCGGTGGAGCCGAGCGCGACGCCGCTGAACACGGTGCCCGTCAATCGCGCACGCGGATCCGATCCCCCAGTCATCGCCGGGGCAACTCTACGTCACGACGGGTCGCCGATCGTCGGTCGTCAGAAGCCGCAGGCGCGCCGGGAAGGGACCTTGACTCATGGTATCGTGGGTGATACCATGAACTGTGCTTGTCGTTCTGGATTCCAACGTCTTGGTTTCGGCGATCCGGTCGAGACGAGGGGCTTCTTTCGCGATTCTCTCTAAGGTCGGCACGAACGCCTTCAACATCGCGGTTTCTGTGCCGCTGGTGGTCGAGTACGAAGCCGCGATGATCCGGAACATCGGTTCGACGAGACTGGATGAAGCAGATGTACGAGAAATCATCGACTACGTCTGCTCGGTCGCAAGGCCGCAGCCGATCTACTTCTTGTGGCGTCCGCTGCTGAAGGATCCCGGCGACGATATGGTTGCTGAGGTGGCGGTCGCGGCAGGATGCGATGCTGTGGTGACGCACAACGCACGAGACTTCGATGCACTAGCGCAAATGGGTATTCGAGTGGTGAGCCCGAAGGACTTCCTCGAGGAGATAGGAGGGTCGAGATGAGTACGCTGAGTCTGCGTCTCCCCGAGTCGCTCCATGCGAAGCTTGCCGAGCTGGCGAAGCGCGAAGGTATCTCGATCAATCAGCTGATCAATTCGGCAGTCGCAGAGAAGATGGCCGCGCTGATGACCGAGGAATACCTTGCGGAACGCGCGAAGCGCGCCTCCAAGAAGCGGTTCGCGAAGGCGCTTTCGAAGGTGGCCGACATCGAGCCTGAAGATGTCGATCGAGTCAGTGCCGTTCAACTCGCGCGTGCAACGGACCGCCCGCGCGCGTCGCGCGCGTCCGGCCGCTGACGCGTAGAACCTTTAACGGATGTCATCCTGGGCGGTCGCTGTCACCCGGTCCACGTAGCATCGCGTCAGTGTGACTCTGAGGTGGGAACTGACCGGACTTCCCCACTTCCATCGGCACGCCGATGCGCGCCCGGCACGCAACGTCAAGCTCCCGTCAGGGCACCGGCCCCGGCGAGATAGTCGGCGAAGCGCGCGCCGCTGATCCGCTCGTACGCCTCCCTGTACCGCTGCGACGTGCCGTCGACGACGTGGCTAGGCAGCTCGGGACCGGGTGCCGCCTTGTTCCAGCCCAGACCGTCGGCGTAGTCGCGGACGAACTGCTTGTCGAAGGAGGGCGGCGATTCACCGGGGCGATGTTGGTCCTTGGGCCAGTAGCGCGACGAGTCGGGCGTGAAGGCTTCGTCGCACAGCGTGAGCTGGCCGTCGACCAGTCCGAACTCGAACTTCGTGTCGGCGAGGATGATGCCCTTGGACTCCGCGTGCGTCGCCGCCGCCTCGTAGAGCTCGACCGACACCCGGGCGATGCGGCGGACCAACGCGTCGTCGCCGACGATCCGGGATGCCTGCTCCATGTCGATGTTCTCGTCGTGGCCGACAGTCGCCTTCGTGGACGGGGTGAAGATCGGCTCGGGGAGCCTGTCGGCCTCCCGCAGCCCCGGCGGCAGAGCGTTACCGCAGACCTTGCGGGTCCGATGGTAGTCCTTCCAGCCCTAGCCGGCCAGGTAGCCGCGGACGACGCACTCCAACGGAACCATGTCGGCCCTGCGAACAAGCATCGCTCTGCCCGCGGCCGCAGGGGCGTCGACCACCGGCGGGAAGCCGGACGACCGCCATTCCACCAGGTGGTTCGGCAGGATCGACGCCGTCTTTCCGAACCAGAACACGGACAGGCCCGTGAGCACGGCTCCCTTGTCCGGGATCGGCGTCGGCA
>JBKJXT010000075.1:0-3406 GCA_046716205.1 Actinomycetota bacterium | reverse complement strand
CTCCGAGCTTGGACAGCACGAGGTCCAGATGGTCGGTCACGACACCTTCGACGAGCACATCGCCGCGCGTCGCGGCGGCCGCGATGAGGAAGGTCCCCGTTTCGATCCGGTCGGGCACGACCTGGTGCACCGTCGGCCGTAGGGCATGCACACCCTCGATCGTGATCGTCGGCGTGCCCGCGCCGGTGATGTGCGCGCCCATCGAGCGCAGCATCACGGCGAGGTCTTGGATCTCGGGCTCCCGCGCCGCGTTCTCGAGCACCGTCGTGCCCTTCGCGAGCACCGCGGCCATCAGCAGATGCTCTGTGGCCCCGACCGACGGGAAGTCCAAGGCGATGTGCGCGCCGCGCAGCGAACCCGTCGCGTTCAGGTACCCGTGGTCCGAGCCGATCGTCGCGCCCATCCGCTCGAGCCCACGCAGATGCAGATCGATCTTGCGGCTGCCGATGTTGCAGCCGCCCGGCATCGCGACCCGGGCGCGACCGCTCCGCGCAAGCAACGGACCCAGCACCACGATCGACGCGCGCATCTGGCGCACGAGGTCGTAGGGAGCTTCGAACCCGACCTCGGCCGGTACGACGATGGTCATCGAGCCGTCCTCGAACCGCGTGGTGCATCCCAGCCGCTCCAGGAGCGCCTTCATCGTGCGGATGTCGTCGATGTCCGGAACGTTCTCGAGGACGAAGGTGCCTTCGCCGAGCAACGCGGCGGCCATCAGCTTCAAGGCGGAGTTCTTGGCGCCGCGCACGCGAACGGAACCGCGCAACGGGCGGCCACCGGTGATGACGAAGCGCTCCATAGGGTGAGGGTATCTCTACCCTGGGCACCTCTCGGCGAACCAGGGCCGGACGGACATGATCAGCCGACCTGGATCATCTTCTGCTTCGCCTCGGCGCGCACGAGCTCCTTGCGCAGACGCTCGTCCTCGGTTGCGGACTGCAGCTTGCGGCGGAGCTCCTCGACCTCGGCGGAAACCTCGGTCGCGCTGAGCTCGGTCGGCAGGACGGCGTACTCGGCCAGCACGATCACGTTGTCGTCCTTCACCTGCATGAAGCCACCGTCGACGAGCATCGTCTCCCGGGTTCCGCCTTGGTGCTCGATCGTGAGCGGGCCAACACCGAGCGCGATCAACGTCGGAGCGAGACCGGGCAGGACGCCCAGATCGCCTTCGACACCGTGGGCGAGCACGAAGGTCGCGTCATCGCTGACCTCGACCTCCCGCTCGGGGGTGACGACCTGCACACGGAGCGGCATAACTTAGGCCTGCTCCAACTCGTGCGCCTTGCGCTGCAGGTAGTCGATCCCGCCGACCATGTATAACGCCTGCTCCGGCAAGGCATCCAGATCGCCGCGCACGAGCGCGCCGAAGGATTCGATCGTGTCGGCGATCGGCGTGTACACGCCCTCCGCGCCGGTGAACTGCTGCGCCACGAACATCGGCTGGCTGAAGAACTTCTCGATCTTGCGCGCGCGGGTGACGGTCACCTTTTGCTCTTCAGTGAGCTCGTCGATGCCGAGGATCGCGATGATGTCCTGCAGGTCCTTGTACTTCTGCAGGATCTGCTTGACCTCCGTCGCCACGTTGTAGTGCTCTTCGCCGACGTACCGCGCCTCGAGGATGCGGCTGGACGAGGTGAGCGGATCGACGGCCGGGTAGATGCCCTTCTCCGAGATGGAGCGTTCCAGACGCGTCACCGCGTCCAGGTGGGCGAAGGTCGTGTGCGGCGCGGGGTCGGTGTAGTCGTCCGCGGGGACGTACACGGCCTGCATCGAGGTAATCGAGTGACCCTTGGTCGAGGTGATCCGCTCCTGCAGGAAGCCCATCTCGCCGGCGAGCGTCGGCTGGTAGCCCACCTGGGACGGCATGCGGCCCAGCAACGTGGAGACCTCCGAGCCCGCCTGTGTGAAGCGGAAGATGTTATCGACGAACAACAGCACGTCCTGGCGCTGCACGTCGCGGAAGTACTCGGCCATCGTCAGCGCGCCCAGGGCGACGCGAAGACGCACGCCCGGCGGCTCGTCCATCTGACCGAACACCAGCGCGGCCTTCTCCAGCACGCCCGTCTCTTTCATCTCCAGCCAAAGGTCGTTGCCCTCGCGCGTGCGCTCGCCGACGCCGGCGAACACCGACACACCACCGTGCTGGCGTGCGACGCGATAGATCATCTCCTGGATGACGACGGTCTTGCCGACGCCGGCGCCGCCGAACATGCCGATCTTCCCGCCCTTTACGTATGGCTCGATGAGGTCGATGACCTTGATGCCGGTCTCGAACATCTCGAGCTTCGGCTCGAGCTCGTCGAAGGGCGGCGGGTCGCGGTGGATGGGCCACCGCTCCTTCACGTCGATCGTGGATGCGTCGGCGTCGAGTGCCTTCCCGACGACGTTCCACACGTGACCCAGCGTCGCGTCGCCGACCGGCACGGTGATCGGCGAGCCGGTGTTGCGCGCGATCGCGCCGCGGCGGAGGCCGTCGGTGGGCTGCATGCAGATGGCTTTCACCACCGAGTCTCCGATGTGCTGGGAGACCTCCGCGATGATCGTGTCCGCCTGGCCGCTCACCTCGCGATCGATCTCGAGCGCGGTGAGGATCTCGGGGAGGTGGTCGGGCGGGAACTCAACGTCGACGACGGGTCCGATCACGTTCAGGACGCGCCCCTCGACCTTGGTCGCCTTCGCAGCCTCTTCGGTCATAGCCATCAGATGTCTCCCTTGAACTACGCGGATTCCCTGGTTTCCTTCAATGCCTCAGCACCGGCGACGACCTCGAGGATCTCGCCGGTGATCTCGGCCTGGCGCTCGCGGTTGGCGATGCGTGTGTAGACCTTGATGAGCTCTTCGCCGTTCTCGGTCGCGGCCTTCATCGCGCGCCGACGCGCCGCATGCTCCGATGCGCTCGACTCCAGCAGCGCGGCGAAGATCACCGTGTTGAGGTACCGAGGCAGCAACAGGGAGAGGATCTCGCCCGGCTCCGGCTCGAACTCATACAGCGGCGTGATGTGACCCGGCTCGTTGGCGACGTCTTCCCTGCTGATCGGCAGGATCACATTCACGGTCGGCACCTGGCGGCCGACCGACACGAAATCGGTGAAGCAGATGCGAACCTCGTCCAGCGTTCCCTCGACGAACTCCTTCACCAGCGAGCGACCGATCATCTCCGCGTTCTCGAACTGCGGCTGGTCGGAGATGCCCTGCCAGTCCGCAGCGATGTCGTATTTCGAGAACCGGAAGAAGCTCAGGCCCTTCTTGCCGACGACGTAGAGCCGCGTCTGCTGTCCCTTCTGCTTCGCTTCCCGGATCATGTTCACCACGAGCTTGTTCACGTTGGAGTTGTAGGAGCCGGCGAGCCCACGATCCGAGGTGATGACCAGGATCCCGACGGTGCGGATCTCGTCACGCGGCTTGA
>JBKJXT010000074.1:0-13040 GCA_046716205.1 Actinomycetota bacterium | reverse complement strand
GGCCACATGTGGCCGCAATCCCGTAACAAAGACCTCGGGCCAGGGGCCCCACCTAACCTGCGCGCCTAACCTGCGCGCCGCTCGGACTCGCTCTTCGCGGCGTCCGCCTTGCGCTCGTGCACCTCGGCGCGCGCCTCGTGCTTGGCCGCCTTCCCCTGCGCGTCCGCCTTGTCTTGCTGCGCCTCACCCTCGGCCTTCAACTTCTCGTTGTTCGTGACCGCGCCGGCCGCTCGCTTCGCCGCGCCCTTCACGTTCTCTGCCACCGCGCTGCCCGCGGATGCCTGGTCGCCCACGCGCTTGCCCTTCGAACGCGCGTCCGGATCCTGGTTCGCACGCTGACGCTGCTCGCTCGCTTCGGCTTCGCCGCTGTAGCGCGTCGCCTTCACTTCTTCCTCGATCGCCATCAGGCGTTCGCTGCCCGCTTCCTGGCGGTGGCGCCCTGCGTCCTTCAGCCGCTCGCTGCCGACCACGGTTCCAACGACTTCCATCACGAGTCCGGTGCCCTTATCGACGAGACCGACACCCGCTTCACGTACGTCATTGAGCTTCAACATGACTCAAAACCCCCTTGATGGATGTGGAGAACTGTCATAGAAAGGCTGCCCGATGCACCCTGTGACGAAACATCGCATGAAGCGAGCACTAGGATTGCGCGCCGATGGCCGAAGACCGTGTCGCCGACCTCGCACATGCGTTCGCCGGTCGCGGGCGCGTCGTCAAGACTGACCGCATCACGCGTGAACTCTTCGCAACGGATGCATCTCCGTATCGCATCGTTCCCGCCGCGGTCCTGCGAGCGCTCGACGTGGATGACGTTGCCGCTGCGATAACGGAATGTTCTGCGCGCGATATCTCCATCGTCGCTCGCGGCGCGGGTACCTCGCTCTCGGGGCAGTGCGTGGGGGACGGGCTCATCCTGGACTGTGGCGCGCTCGATGCGATCGAGTGGATCGACCCCGAGCGGCGCATCGCCCGCGTCCAGCCGGGTGTTACGTGGTGGCGTCTCAACGCGGCTGCCCGCGCGTACGGCCTCGAGTTCGGACCGGATCCCGCCACCAAGCGTCAATGCACGATCGGCGGGATGATCGGCTCTAACTCTGGCGGCACGCACTCGATCGTGTACGGCGCGACGGTCGATCACGTACACGCGGTGGACGCCGTCCTCGCGGACGGCCAACAGGTGCGGCTCGGCGAGGGCGCGACCATGCAGGACGCCGGCGCGCCCCCTGCCCTCGCGCTCACGCTGCAACGCATCCGTCGCGAGACGCGCGGTCTGCTCGGCCCGCAGTTCTCGACGCTGGCGCGCCGCGGCTCGGGGTATCAGCTCGAGCACCTCTGCGGCGAGAAGCCTCACCTCGGCCGGTTGCTCGCCGGCAGTGACGGCACGCTGGGGCTGATCACGGCGGCGGAGGTCATGCTCGATCAGCTGCCCGGCGCGCGTGTGCTCGCCGCGGTCGGGTTCGACGACATGCACGCCGCCCTCGAAGCCGTTCCAGAGCTCGTCGCAACGGGACCCAGCGCCGTCGAGCTCGTCAGCGCGTCGATGGTCGACATCGCGCGTTCGGATCGGGTGTACGCGGCGGCCGTTGCCGGCGTACCGGCCGAGATCGGCGCGCTGCTGCTGGTCGAGTACAGCGGTGACTCCGTCACCGAGGCGAGCGCCGGCTTCGATCGGATGGACGCCGCGCTCGACATCGCCGGCGGCGCACGCACCCGGATCCGTACCCGCGACGCGATCGAGGCCGCGCGCCTGTGGGCGATCAGGGAAGCGAGCATCGGCTCGCTGGCATCGGTGGCGTCGGGTCCGCTGCTGCCGCAGGCGTTCGTGGAGGACACGACCGTCTCGGTGGAGCGCCTCCCCGCCTACATCCGCGAGTTCGAGCGCGTCTTCGACGCACACGGGTTCCGCGCGGTCTGGTATGGCCACGCCTCGACCGGGTTGATCCACGTCCGGCCGTTCGCCGACATGACCGACGCCGGCGACCTGCGGCGGCTCGAAGCGCTGATGGCCGATTCCGTCGACCTGGTGCGCGCCTACGGTGGGGACCTGTGCGGCGAACACGGCAACGGCATCTCGCGTACCTACTGGAACGAGCGCCTCTTCGGCACCGACATCTACAACCAGCTGCGCGCGATCAAGGCCGCCTTCGATCCGCGCGACGTCCTCAACCCAGGCAAGGTCGTCGACGGAGGCCACCCACTGGGGCCGCTGCGCTACGGCGCGGACTACGCGCGCCGCGCGATCACGCCGTCGATCTCCTTCGAGGATCAGGGCGGCATCCACGCCGCGGTCGAGCGGTGCTTCGGCGCCGGCGTGTGCCGCAAGCGCGATGTCGGCACGATGTGCCCGCCGGCGGCGGCGACGGGGCTCGAGGAGCACTCCACGCGCGCACGGGCGAACCTGCTGCGCTCGGTCGTGAGCGGCGCGCTGGAGGTCGCCGATCTCACCGGCGCGCAGGCGCGCGAGGTGATGGAGACCTGCGTCGGCTGCAAGGCGTGCAAGACCGAATGCCCGGCGCGCGTGGATCTCGCGCGCCTGAAGGTGGAATGGATGGACCTGATCCGCAGACGCGAAGGCCCGACCGCCTTCCAGGCCATCATGGCGAACCTGCGGCCGCTGGCTGCGATGGGAGCGCGCGCGCCCGCGCTCGCGAACGCCGTGCTGCGCTCCGAGGGCTTCAAGCGGCGTCTGGGAGTCGCGCGCACGCTGCCACAGATCCGGCGCCCGGCGCGCCTGCGGACCGGCCGCGCCGACGTGGGGATCTTCGCCGACTGCTTCACCACCTACTTCGAGCCCTCGATCGCAACGGCGACGGCCGAACTCGTGCGTGCGACCGGCGCGAGCGTTGCGCGGGTGCGCGCCGGGTGCTGCGGCCGTACGGCGCTCAGCGAAGGGTTCACTGCCAAGGCGCGCGAGTCCGCGACTCGTGCCGCGCGCCGGCTCCGCCGCAGCAGCGGCCCCATCCTGTTCTGCGAGCCGAGCTGCTTGTCGATGGTGACCGACGACTGGCCGCACCTGATCGGCGATGTCGCTGACATCGTCGATCGCGCACAGCAAGCCGAAGCCTGGATCGCTGCGAACGGTGGCGCGCTGGGGTTCGAGCCCGGCGGCTCCGCGCTGCTGCACGGGCACTGTCATCAGAAGGCGCTGTGGGGCACGGGGGCGACCGAGGCTGCCCTCGCGCTGATCCCCGACCTCACCGTCGAAGTGCTCGACGCGGGCTGCTGCGGCATGGCGGGGGGATTCGGTTATCAGGCGGCGCGCCAAGATCTCTCCAAAGCGATGGCCGAGCGCGTGCTGCTGCCGGCGGTGCGCGCGGCCGGCGGCGAGACCACGGTGGTCGCGCCGGGGACGAGCTGTCGTCACCAGATCGCCGATCTGGGGCCCCGCGAGGCTCTCCACCCGCTCGAGCTGTTGCGCGCCCGCCTGCGCGGTACCATCACGGCCTGATGAGTGATCCAGAAGAGCGCACCGGTATGGACGCCGATACCAAGGCGAAGCTTGCCTGGGGGACCGTCGTCGGGCTGCTGGCGATCATGATGCTGCTGTTCATGGGCACCAGCGACGCGGCGGGCAAGTTCGTGCGCATCATCGCCTGGATGATCCCCGCCGGCTTCCTCGTCTTCGCGGCGATCGTGTGGCTGATGACGCCGCGTCCGGCGAAGCCCAAACGCTGACGCGTTGACGCCGCCGCGCCGGCACGCGCACGATGCCGGCAGGGGGAGTGCATTGGACACCGACCAGGCACACAGCGGGACACCCACCGGCCTCGGACGTGTCGTGACGTTTCCTGATGATCGCGCCCAACAGATTTGATGTGTTGTGTCCGCATGTGAGTCACTCCACATACAAAACGTCGCAGCGAGGTGCCGTCCCTAGGGTTCCACGCCGCAGGCGCGCAGCAGCTTCTCGAACGTCTGGCGTCGGGGCCTCGATCCCCCGTTCTCGATCCCGGCGACGGTCGCGTGCGCGACGCCCGCTCGGTGCGCGAGCTCTCGCTGCGTCAGCCCCGCGCGCCGGCGCGCCTCCCTCAAGAGCATCCCCGGCGTCGCCTGCTGCGACAGTGCCGCGGGTGGTGCTGGCTCGGGAACCGGGTGGACGTCCTCTCCACGCCCGACCGCCGCCCGGATCAGCGCGAGGTCCTTGCGCGCCTTCGTGCCCTCGTCCATCGCCTCCCAGATGCTCACCCGCAGCTCGCGCGCCGCACTCAGCACAGTGAGGTCGCGCTTCTTCGTGCTGAGCGCCGTCGTCAGCACCGCGAGCGCGGTGTCGTACTCCCCGAGCTCGGCCAGCGCGCGCGCCCGGACGGTGAGCGCTTGCACGCTGAGGTCGTCCTTATTCGTCAGGCCCGCCGTGACGTCGATGGCGCGCGCGAACGCGCCGGCGCGCACACACAGGTCGGCGAGCATCGTCACGACCGCGAGCGACTTCGGCTCGATCGGCACCAGGACCTCGATCGCTTCGGCGATCCGATCGCTCGTGCTCAGCAGGCGCGCCAGCGCGAGCGAGGCAGCCTCGGTGCCCACCGGCATCCGCATGTTCACCTCGGGCGTCACCTGAACGTGGGCAACCGGCCCGTCCACGTAGTGCAACAGGGTCTCGTCGGGGATCCCGGCGGCGATCGCGCGGCGGAGGTGTGCCATCGCGTCCGGTGAGTCCAACACGCCGGCGTAGAACGCCGCGCCGGGGAAGTATCGAGCCGCCGGTTCGAGGTGATCGAGCGCCCTGGCGGCGGACATCGGGTCGGCCGAATACAGCGCGAGGAGACCGCGGATCAGTTGGCGGCGCGGCCGTCGGCCGAACATGTAGCCGAGCGCACATGCGATCGGTCGCGGGCCCTCGAGGTGCGGCGGTGCGCGCCTGCCGCCCTTGACCGAGCGGTAGGCGATGCCGGTGCCCGGGATGCCGACCGACACCGTCCGGCGGCCCGAGGTGTTGATCCCGACGCGCAGCCCCGGACGGCCGATCGAGATCCCGAGACCGCGCCGCGAGATGTTGAGCCGTACGCCGTGCCCGAGACTGATCGAGCGCTGCAGCCGCAGAGCCATGACCGTTGGTGCGCGCGGGATCGGTCTGGCAACCGTCAGCCGCCGGCGCGCAGCAAGGCGCGCTCGGAGTGCAGCAGCCGGTCGGCGAGCATGATCCCGACGCCGGCGTAGGCGAGACTCGATATCAGCGTCACCAACACCGCGCCATCCCGCGCCGTCTCGGCGATCCCGAACCGGATCAACAGCGCGGGACCAAGCCCCGGGGCGGCATACAGCGGCAGGCCGATGGAGCCGCCGGCCTTGGTCGCGAAGAAGAACAGCGGCACGAAGGCGATGAAGATCAACGGCGTCATGAAGACGCCGGCCTGCTGCGTCGTGCGCGCGAAGAACCCGATCGTGACCTGCACCGCGGACAGGAATACGGCTGCCGACGCCATCCCGACGGCGGCCGAAGCGATGCCCGCGACCGGAAGCGCGCTCGTGCCCAGGGCAGAGGGGATGATCGACGCGATGGTGGCGGCAAGAGTGATGGAGCCTGCCAGCAGGCCGACGGCGAGCGTCACGAACCATCCGGCCGCGACGATCTCCCGGCGTGTCAACGGCGAGGCGAGCAACGCCTCGACGGTGCGTCGCTCTTTCTCGCCGACGGTGACGTTCGTCGCGACACCCGACATCAAGCCGACCACTTGACCGAGCAGCATGAACGGCAGGATCTCCCCGAGGAGGTTCCCGGCGCGCTCGCGCGGCGTAGTCACGTCTTTCTCGGCGACCTCGAACGGCTCGGTGATCGACGGGGAGAGCCCTCTGTCTCGAAGTCGCTCTGCGACGATGACGTCGCTGAATCCATCGATCACCGAGGACAGGCGCGCACGGGCGAACTGCGTGCGCAGGGACGGATTGCCGGTAACGATGACGAGGCTCGGCTGTCTGCCCGCGGCGACGTCCGCAGCGGCGTTCGGCGGGATGATGAGCCCGATGCCTTTCCGCTTGTCGCCGACGATCGTTGCGGCGTCCTCGACCTCCTTCACGCGCAGATCCTGCTGACGCATCCTCGTCACGAGAGCGGGCCAGTTCGCGGAACCCTGCACTGCGATCTCGTGGCTTCCAGCCTGTTGCGACGACAGCTCGTCGGTGAGCTCGTCACGCTGGAACGAGAACAGCAGCACGACGAGTACCGGCACCAGCACCAGACCCAGCAGCGTCCGGCGCTCGCGGAACAGGTCGCGCAGGTGTCGGCCGGCCACCATCCGCACGAAGCGGGGACGGATCAACGCTTCGCTCCCGCTCGTGTTGGATCCATCAGCGTCAGCAGCGCATCGCGAAGGTTCGGCGCGCCCGCGGTCAGCTCGGTGGGTGCACCGTCCGCGACGATCGCGCCGCGCGAGATCACGATGATGCGCGCGCACAGCCGCGCCGCCTCCTCGACGACGTGTGTCGACAGCAGCACCGTCCGGCCTCGGATGGCGTCGGAGGCGATGAAGTCCTCCATCGCGTCGGCTGCAACGACGTCGAGCGCAGCCGTCGGCTCGTCCAGCAGCAGCACCGGCGGGTCGTGCACCAACGCCCGAGCGATCGCCACCTTCTGACGGTTGCCCTTGGACAGCTCGGCCGCGCGCCGCTCCAGGTGGTCCCCGAGGCCGAGCACCGATGCCAGTTCGTCGATCCTCGCAGCGGTCGTCGGCGGTGCGATCTCGTGAAGGGACGCGAAGAACGTCAGCTGCTCGCGCGGCGTCATGCGGTCGTAGAGACCGGTCTCCTCGGTCAGCAGACCGATCGAGCGTCGGACGTCGAGGTCGTCGGCGACGACGTCGAAGCCGTTGACCTTCGCGGTACCCGAGGTCGGGCGCAGCAAGGTAGCCAGCACGCGCATCGTCGTTGTCTTGCCCGCGCCGTTGGGCCCCAGGAACCCGGTGATCTGGCCCGGGCGCGCGCTGAAGCTCACGCCGTCAACGGCGGTGAAGTTCCCGTAGCGCTTGACGAGCTCTTGGACCTCGATCATGGGCGCGCCATGATGCCACAGCGCTCAGGCAGCGTAGGTGTTGCCGAACGAGTCTCGAACCTCGACGAGGACGTACTGCGCGCCGTCCTCCGCGGGCACGGTCGCCCGGAACCGGCCCAGCTCGATCATCTCGCCGACGGTCACCGGAAGTTGGCGAGCGCTGATGTCGTTGACGATCACCGTGTGCTCGACACGCTCGACGCTTGAGATGAAGCCGAGCTCCAGCGTCGAAACGACCGAACCGTTCTTGACCACGGCCACCGTCGCGTTCCCCGTCGTCACGACGCCGGGGGTAAGCCGGAACCCACCGTCGATGCGGTAGGTCACCTTCAGTGCGAGGGACGTCGCCCCGGCGGCCGACGTGGTGTTCAGCGCGCCCGCGACCAAGCAGGACGTGCAGGCGGCCACGGTGAAGGTCTGCGAGTCGATGGTGTAGCGCTCAGCGCCGGACTCGCTCATCCGCGTTCCCGCGACGGCGATTCGGTAGGTGCCGGTTGCTGCGTCGTGCATGGGCTGCCAGCGCGCCGACCACCGGTTGTCACCGAGTGCGGGCGCACGATGCTCCAGCAGCATCTCGCCGGAGCCTTCGCGTGCGACCGTGACCCATGCGTTCCCGTCGAGTCGCTGTACCGTCACTGCCGGGATCCAACCGGTCGGGACGTCGGGCGAGCCGCCACGCCACTCGAAAACCACGGTGCTGAGGCGGGCGACGTTCGAAGGCTGGCGCAGCGCGCTGACCGCGAGGTCCGGCGGCGGCAGATGCGCGGCCGCGGTCGCATCCTCACCGGCGAGTCCCGCCTCCGCGAGCGAGCGCGTGGTTGCGCGGTCTGCGGCGGCGTGGGGCGGCAGCGCCACCTGTTCGGGTGTGCTGCCGGTGAGGATCGACTTGGCGAGGTCCAGCAGATGGTGCTCGATGTAGTACGCGGATTCCCGGCCGTAGAAATGGTAGGTGCGCTCGTACATCCCGCGGTCGTACTCCTCCGGCGTGAGCCAGTACCCGCCCCAGTCGTTCGCGAGCCCGAGCACGAACGACGTGTCGAACCCCATCGCGCCCAGTCGCTGCTTGAGTCGCACGCCGAGATCGCGGACGACCTCGCCGGGCCAGGATGCGAGTGCGGTCCTCGCCTGCGTGGTCTCGAACGCTGCGACGGAGAGCCGCACCGACGTAGGGATCAGCACCGAGGAGGGACCGATCGCCGGCACGCGCACGGGCGCGAGTTCGTGGGAGGCGAAGAGCTCGCCACCCGGCGGCGGAACCGGAACAACCTTGGAGGCCAGACGTGCGGATACAAGCGGCGCGGCCGCGAGCGACGACGCAACGCGGATCGCCTCGTCGGCGAACAGGCGCGCGGTCCACTCGGCTTCCGGGTAGGAGCGACGAACGGTGACCGGATCCTGGTCGCCTTGCGCGCCCGTCCACCAGATCGCGTGCGCGCCGGTCGCCGCCTCGACTTGGCGCTCGGTGAGACCGATGAAGTCTGCAGAGATCAACGGGTTGTCGATGAGCACGACGGGGTGCACGCCGTAGTTCATAAGCGTCGCGATGGGCCGACCGGTGGCCGCGTCGTCGAACCGAAGGATCCCGAGCTCCGCATCGATGCGGCTGATGTCGTTGCCGAAGGGGGGTTGGTCGTCGGCCTCCCGCGCGGTGTAGCGGCGGTTCAGCGTCGGCGTCGTTACGGAACCGGCACCGATCGCCAAGCGCGCCGGGCGGTTGTTGGCGCGGGCGATGGCGATCGCCGCCGTGATCCGGCGCGCGAGGAACTCCTTCTCCCGCGGGTCCGCGGACCTGTACAGCGCGCCGTGAGCGGCGTGGGGGAACAAGCCTGTGTTCGCGACGTGGGTATGGGTCGCGGCAAGGACCAGCTGCTCGGGCGGCAGGCCAAGCTCGCGCTCGGCGCGCGCCGCGACCGCCTCGTAGAGGTCGCCGGTGACCAGCAGGATGTCGGCTCGCACCAGGACGAACGGTGCGCCGTTCCCGTTCACCCAGATCGCCTTGGCCAACGGCCGGGTGTGCAGGCCGCTGAACGTCAGCGGGTCGGGCGTTGCGGGGACGCGTTCGTCGGGCACACGGCCGAGCCCCACGTGCCATGTCAGGTCGACAGTACCGACACCCACGGTCAAGGCCTGAACCGGAGGCACGTTGTCCGCGACCGCGGTCGTGGTGACGAGCGAGAGGCCGGCGACGAGCAGACAGAGCGAGCGGGCTTTGGTCATGCGCAACCGGTTCGACTCCCGCAGCCGGGATACCTCCCGGGGAGCGCTACTCGTACTGCAACGCGCCGACCACGTGCAGCTTCGCCGCGCGCCTGCCCGGCGCTATCGCGGCGACGATCGCTACCAGGATCCCGAAGCCGGCGACGATCGGCACCCACCCCGCCGGATACACGTAGGCGACGTCGAATCCGAACGCCAGGCTGACGCCCTTCAGCGTGACGATCGACAGGATCAGCCCCAGTGGCAGCGACAGCGCGAACGCGACCAGTCCCAGCGTCGAGGATTCAACCAGCACCATCCGGCGGATCTGCGGGCGCGTCGTGCCGATCGCGCGCAGGATCCCGATCTCGCGGTAGCGCTGCAGCACGCTCATCGCCAGCGTGTTGGCGAGTCCCAGCAATCCGACGATCGCTGCCACCAGGATGATCGCGTAGAAGATGTTGAAGAACTGGCCGAACTGCTTCTTCGCGTCGGACTTGATCACGTCGACGCTGGTGATCTCGAGGTTGTAGTCCTCGCCCAGCGCCGCGTCGATCTCCTTCTTCACCGTCGGGATGCTCGCGCCGTCGCGCACGTTCAGCTGGAAGCTCGATGGGGCGCCCGCGTTGAAATAGCGCCGCCCGTCGGCGAGCCCAACGACGGTCTCCGGCGGGCCGCCGAAGCTCTGGAACGTGCCGACGAGCGTGAAGGGTCGCCGCCCCTGCGAGGTGACGAGCGTCACTTCGTCTCCCAGCTCGAGCTTCTGCTGCTCGGCTTGACCGACCGGGATCAGCACGCCGCCACGACCCAGTTCGCGCCGGGCCGCGTTCTCGGTTCCCTCGACGAACAGGAAGCTCGAGATGTCGAAGTAGGACCCTGGCTCGATGATGCGCGCGAACCCTTGCTGCTCTTCGCCGTCTTTGTCGATGAGCGTCACACCGGCGAACCGCATCGAGGTGATCTCTGCCACGCCGGGCACCGCGCGCAGTCGCGATTCGAACTCGGGGCCGAGCTGGCCAGGCGCATCCACCTGGATGTCGCTGCCGAACTGCCGGTCCAGCGACTGGTCCAACGCCTGCGCTAGCGACGCGTACAGCCCGCCGATCGAGAAGATCATCGACATGACCACCATGACGAGCGCCAAGGTGTAAGCAGACCGGCTCCGTTCCTTCACCAGGTGCAGCACCGCGATGTCGCCCACGCCGCGTGCGATCCGGTTGGTGATACGACCGAGCACGCCGGCCAGCGGACGCAGCAGCAACGGCACCAGCAACACCGAGCCGAGCAACAGCAACGGCGTGCCGAGCGCGCCGCTGCTGCCGCCGAACAGTCCGATCGCCACGCCGACCCCGGATGCCACGACCCCCGCGATCCAGCCGCGCGATAGGCGCGTGTCCGTGCGGTAGTCGCCCTTCATCGCGACGACCGGCGACAGGCGCGATGCGCGGCGCGCCGGGATCAGCGACGAGATCGTCGTCACGCCCATGCCCACGATGATCGAAGCGATGATCGCGCTCGACTGCACGGTGAGGTTCGGGAGGTCGAGCTCGAACAGCTGTGACACCAGCGCCAGCAGCCCCTTGGCGATCAGCAAGCCGAGGCCGAGTCCTGCGATCGTCGACACGGTGCCCAGGGCGAGCGCCTCGGCGATCACGACGCGACGGACCTGGGCGCGCGTCGAGCCGAGCGCTCGCATCGTTCCGTAGATGCGTGTGCGCTCGATCACGGCCATCGCCAGCGTCAGGTAGATCAAGAACGCGCCGACGAACAGCGTGATCGCGGCGAAGAACGTGAACATCGCGCCCAGCACCGCGAGGAAGTCCTTGAACCCTTGCGCGAGCGTCGAGGCGTCGAGCACCTCGGCGTTCTTCCCGAGCGCCGCTTTGTTGTCCTCGATCCAGGCCTTGATGTCGGTGCCCTCGTCCAGCACGACCCGCGCGCCGCTGATCACACCCGGCTTGCGCGCCAGCGTGGCGGCCTCTTGGATCGAGGTGAACAGCACGTCGCCTTGGTTCGTCCGCCCGGCGCCGGTGTCGGTGAGGACGCCCACCAGTCGCACCGGGTGCAGGCCGAACGGCGTCTGCACCTTGTAGGTGTTGCCGGTCGAGATCTTGAGCTTGTCGGCGAGGCGGCGCGGCACGACCATCTCGGGCGCGCCGGGCCCGAACAGTCGTCCGGTCTCCAGTGTGTAGGGCTGGATGCGCTGCGCGCTGCGCAGGTCGATCCCGTACGCCAGCACGTCGGAGAGATCGAAGCCCAGTTCGCCGGGGATCCCGTGCCGCTCGTCCGGACGGATGCTCGAGCGGAAGCTCAAGCTCCCCGCGGCCGCCGCGACCTTCGGAAGCGTCCGGATCTTGTCGAGGGTATCCGCCGGCATCGTCGCGTCGAAGGCGCCGACCGGCCCGACGAGCACGTCGGCGTTGCCGGCGAAATCCGAGATGAGGTCGTCCACGCCGGTCTGCGTCGTTGCGTTGGTGACCAGCACACCGAACAGGATCGCAACGCCCAGCACGATGCCGATCGCGGTGAGCGCCGACCGGCCCTTCCTATGCGCCAGCTGCCTGGAGCCAAGCGAAGACAGCCGCCGCACGTTCCTCACCTCCGCCGGTGACCTCATGGCGATCCGCGATGCGACCGTCCTGCAGCAGGATGACCTCGTCGGCGAACGCGGCGGCACGCGGGTCGTGGGTGACCATCACGACCGTCTGACCTAGATCGGTCTGCGCGTTCTTCAGCAGCTCGAGGATCTCCTGTCCGGTCTTGGAGTCGAGGTTGCCGGTCGGCTCGTCGGCCAGCAGCACCGCGGGCTCGCCGAACAGCGCGCGAGCGATCGCAACCCGCTGTTGCTGACCGCCCGATATCTCGCTGGGCAGGTTGGTGCGCCAGTCGGTGAGCCCCACCAGCTGCATCACGCGCTCGAGGCGCTCGGCGTATTCGCGCGGGCGTTTGCCGTCGATCACCGCCGGCAGCGCGATGTTCTCCTCGACGCTCAGCACGGGCACCAGATTGAAGAACTGGAACACGAAGCCGATCTTGTGGCGCCGCGCGAGGGTGAGCTGCTTGTCCGAGAGTCCGGACATAGGCGCGCCCTCCAGCAAAACGTCGCCCGACGTTGGGCCGTCGAGCCCACCCAGCAGATGCAGAAGCGTGGACTTCCCCGAACCGGAGGGGCCCATGATTGACAGGAAGCGTCCCCGCTCGACATCCAGGGAAACGCCGTCCAGCGCACGGAGGGTTCCCTGACCGGAAGTGTATTCCTTGACGAGATCGCGAGCGGCGAGCACGACGTCCTGGGTCATGGGAGGCATCAAACCAGCGCCGCCTTGCGACGGCAAAACCTCCACTACCATCTGCGTCAGTGAACGACGCCGACTACATGGACATCGCCCTGGAAGAGGCGCGCGCCGCCGCCGCACACGGTGACGTCCCGATCGGGGCGGTCGTGGTACGTGACGGCGAGATCCTCGCCCGGGCGCGCAACGCGCGTGAGGCGCTGCACGATCCGACGGCGCATGCCGAGATCCTCGCGCTTCGGACCGCGGGCGTATCGGCGGGGGAATGGCGTCTGGCCGGATGCACGCTGTACGTGACGCTGGAGCCGTGCGCGATGTGCGCGGGCGCGGCCGTGCTCGCGCGGATCGAGCGGCTCGTCTACGGGGCGACGGATCCCAAGGCGGGAGCGGTGCGCTCGCTCTACAACATCGCCGACGACCGGCGCCTCAACCACCGGGTCGAGATCGTCGATGGCGTGCGCGAGGCGGCGTGCGCTGCGGTCCTCGCCGATTTCTTCGCGTCCAGACGCTGAGTTCCCCTGGTACCATCGCGCGCGGAGAGGTGCGAGAGTGGCCGAATCGGG
>JBKJXT010000073.1:0-4607 GCA_046716205.1 Actinomycetota bacterium | reverse complement strand
GGTCCTCAACGTCGTGGGTCCCACCACGACGTTCAACGTCCCGCGCGCCCAGGCTGCCGATGCATTGACCGCGATCCGCACGATGGAGGTCGTTCGCGAGATCTCGCACTCCGGCATGACCACGGTCGAGCACATCTGGTATCGCGCGCCGGGCCTGGTGCGGATCGAGCGCACCGTCACGTATGGGTCGCGTACCGAGCGCGAGCTTCGGATCAACCGCCCGGGCGAATCGTTGTTGCGCAGCGGCGAAGACACGTTCCATCGGATCGAGATGCGCCCCGAACCCGATCCACCCGAGCCGCTGTCCCCGACCATCCTGCTCGTAGGCACGCCCACGGGGCCGGGGCCGACGATCGCGGGCAGGCCGACGACGCGGTACGAGGTCACCTTCACCGCGCTCCCCGGTGAGGACGCGCGCAGGATCGTGTTCGTCGATACGGCGCGCTTCTCGGTGCTCGGCGCCGATGACGCGGTGGTCCTACAGAAGATCGCACCGGTCGAAGGTGCCGGACGCAAACGCGTCCGCTCGATCCGCATCAACGAGCCCATCGACGATGCGCTGTTTGCGATCGACGCGCCGGTCACCGATCGCGACGGCTTCCTGCCGGTCGCGGTGGAGTCGATCGAGCCCCGGCCCGCGCGCGTCCCGCAGGGATGGGCGCTCGTGGCCGCGGTGCGGGGGTCTCAAGGAGCGAGCCTTCAGTACGCGCGCGGCGCGGCCATCATCCAGGTGGACACCGGGATCGACGAGGACTCGCTGAGAGGTGGCTTCCGGCGGGTCACCGAGCTACCCGTGGACGGGCGGCGCGCGCTCTTCGTCGAGGACCTGTATCGCCTCCCGCGCTTGTTCTTCAAGGTCGATGGCACCGGCGTCACCGTCACCGGACCGTTCGCCAAGTCTGAGCTGTTGTCGATCGCCGAGCAGATGTTCGGGGAATAACCGCTGCGCTTGTTCGTCTTCGTGACCAGACGACGAAGGAGGCCGGTCATGAGGATCGCTGCGGTTGGAAGCGTGCTGGCGCTCGCGGTGCTTGGCGCGCCGGGGATCGCGGACGCAGGAGGTGGTTTCCAGTGCGCGCTGGACCGCCATAGTGAGGGCTCCGGAAGCTCGATCGTCTACGCGAAGGGGTGCGTGCTGCCGGGGATCGTACGCGTGGAGCCGGGCACGAAGGTCGACTGGACCAACGCTGATCCGATGCCGCACACGGTCACCAGCGGCGTCGGGGGTTGGGGCGATGGGTACCTCGAGCAGGACGACGTCTTCTCCATCACGTTCGAACGCGCCGGCACCTATACCTACTACTGCAAGCTCCACGCGGACATGGGCGGGATCGTGTTCGTCGGAGAGCAGGCGCCTGCATCAGCGCAGCCGCCACCGAGCGCCCCTGCGTCCTCGCCTGTGCCACTGGCGGCGGGGACCGGACTGGTCGCCATCGCGGCGGGCTTCGGGCTCGGCGTTGGGTCTCGCGCGATCATGAAGCGAGCAAGCGAGCAGTGACCTCGTTCTCCAACAGCATCCCGCGCGTCGTGAGGATCAAGCGGTCGCCGTCCAGGCGTGCGAGGCCGAGCGCTTCGCACGCCTTCGCGGCCTCGACCACGTCTCGCCCGAGACGCACCGACACCTCGGCGATGTCCATCGGTGCCAGCAGCCGGACGCGAAGCGAGAGCCACTCCTCGGCGCGCTGCCCGTCGTCGAGGATCTCCTCGCCCTCCAAGATGTCGCCCGCGAGGTAGCGAGGAAGCGAGCGGGTGTTCCACCATCGCGTTCCGTCGCGATGCGAGTGCGCGCCCACGCCCGCGCCGAGGTAGTCGCCCTGGGTCCAGTACACGAGGTTGTGCGCGCTGGCGCGTCCTGGCCGGCACCAATTCGAGATCTCGTAGTGCTCGAAGCCCGATGTGTCGAGGGTCGCGCACGTGTGCTCGTAGAACGCCGCGAGGTCGTCCTGCTCGGGCTCGGCCATGACGCCGCGCGCGACCGCACCCCCGAACGGCGTGCGCTCCTCGATCGTGAGGCCGTAGCAGGAGAGGTGATCGGGTCGAAGCGCGAGCGCCGCGTCGAGCGTGGCGCGCCAGCTCTGCAGCGACTCACCCGGCGTCCCGTAGATGAGGTCGAGGCTGATGTTGTCGAACCCGGCCGCGCCCGCGGCTTGCACCGCAGGGGCCACGCGCGCCGCGTCGTGCGTGCGTCCGAGCGTGCGCAGGATCGAGTCGTCGAAGGACTGGACCCCGATAGAGAGCCGGTTGACGCCGGCGGCGCGCCAGGCGGCGGCGCGTGAGGAGTCCACCGACTCGGGATTGGATTCCATCGTGATCTCCGCGCCGACGGCGGCCTTGATGCGACCCAGTAGCCGCGCGATCAGCGACGGGTCGACGAAGGACGGCGTTCCGCCGCCCACGAACACGGTGTCGAAGGGACCGCGGATCTCGGCGGCGTCGAGCTCGGCGATCACGGCGTCGACGTAGCGCTCATGCGCGTCGGCGCGCCCGACCACGACGGCGAAGTCGCAGTAGGGGCACAGCGCCGAACAGAACGGGATGTGGAGGTAGAGGCCGGTCACTGCTGAGAGCCTACGCGCCGCTTGCGCGCCGCGATCAGCAGCCGGCTCGCCTGCTTGCCGATCGCCTTCGGGTCGACGCGATCTGGATACAGCACCGCATGGATCGCCAGCCCGTCGGCGGCGGCGATCTGCAGCGTCGCCATCGCATCGGGGTCGACCCATCGCGGGACGACGCGGCGCCGTTTCAGATCGGCGATCTGCGCCGACACGAAGTCGTGGATCTCGTCGTGGACATCGCGCAACGCCCGCGCGACTACGGGGTTCCGTTGAGCGTTCGCGAGCGCTTCCATGTAAGCGGGGACCTCCTCGCGCGCCCGCTCGAAGGCGCGCTGGAGCTCGGACACCGCAGCCATCATGCGGCGCACCGGATCGGAATCCGTGCGGAGCACGTTCAGCGCCGGCTCGAGCCACCGCTTGAGCGCGCCGACGAGCGCCTCGGAGACCAGCGCGTCCTTCGAGCCGAAGTGGTAGGTGATCGACTGCAGGTTCGCGCCCGCCTCCTGCGTGATCGCGCGTGAGGTCGCGCCGTCGATGCCGCGTTCGGTGAGGACCCGCAACGCGGCGGCCAGCAGGGCGGTCCTGGTGTCCCCCTGATCGGATTGTTGTTTCATACGTTCGTATGATACCGTGAGCACCGTCCTGAGGAGGCAACATGGCAGGCGGACACGGGCTCATCGTCTTCTGGCTCGGCGCAGCGGGCGCGCTCGCGGCGACACTCATCGTGATCCTGGCGCGGATGGTGCGCGCGGCCGAAGCAGCCCTATTGGGACTCGCCCTGTTCGCGACATCGACCGGAATCGCCGCCACGATCTACTTCCTGTACCGGTGCCCGGAGACGGGGTGTCGCCTCATGATCCACCCGCTGGGCTTGCCCGTGGGAGCCGTCCTGCTGGCATGCGGCATCTGGTCGCTGGTCGCCCTTCGCAGGCGACTGGCCGTCGTGGACGCCGGACGCGAGGAGCCCGTGCGTGCAGTCCTACCGCTGCAGATCGCGATCGTCGCAGTGTCGGCGTTCCTGCTCGCGAGTTGGGGGGCGCAGGTGATCGCAGCGCCGGTCGCCATCCCCGCGCTGATCTGGACCGTGCGTTCCTCGCGAGGGATCCTTCGTGGTGCCGCCATGGCCGTGCTGGTGCTCACATCGTCCTTCGTGCTCCTGATCCTGGCATACGTGGCTGTCGGAGACGTCCACGTGGGACTCAAGGTGCTCGTCTGGACGCTGGCCGCGGCCCCCGTCCTGTGGACCCTGCGCCGACGGATCGTCCCTGGTCGCTTCGGCGCGTCGTGAGCGCGGTGCTTACTTCGGTTCCTCGCCCACCTGCAGCGCGGCGATGAACGCTTCCTGCGGCACCTCGACGCTGCCGATGTTCTTCATCTTCTTCTTGCCTTCCTTCTGCTTCTCCAGCAGCTTGCGCTTGCGCGTGATGTCGCCGCCGTAGCACTTCGACAAGACGTCTTTGCGCTTCGCTTTGATCGTCTCGCGGGCGATCACTCGACTGCCGATCGCCGCCTGCACCGGCACGTCGAACATCTGCCGCGGGATCAGCTCGCGCAGCTTGGCGGTCATCGCGCGCCCGTAGTACTGCGCTCGCTCGCGGTGCACGATCGCGCTGAACGCGTCGACCGGCTCCGCATTCAGCAAGATGTCCACCTTCACCAATTGCGCGGGCTGGTAGCCGATCGGCTCGTAATCAAGCGACGCGTAGCCACGAGAGCGCGACTTCAGCTGGTCGAAGAAATCGAAGATGATCTCTGCCAGCGGCAGCCGGTACTTCAGCTCTACGCGATCACCCGAGAGGTAGTGCATGCCGTCCAGCACGCCGCGGCGCGCCTGACACAACTCCATCAGCGTGCCGACGTACTCCGTCGGGGTGAGCATCAGCACGGCGACCTGGGGTTCCTCGATACGGTCGATCTTGCTGGCGTCGGGAAGCTCGGACGGGTTCGCGACGATCAACTGCTCGCCGTCGGTCCCGAAGACCCGGTACGCGACGTTGGGGGCCGTCGTCACCAACGAGAGGTCGAACTCGCGCTCGAGCCGCTCCTTGGTGA
>JBKJXT010000072.1:0-2842 GCA_046716205.1 Actinomycetota bacterium | reverse complement strand
CGATATGGGAGTGCGTGTGGGCCGGGCTCGTAACCAACGACACGCTCTCGCCGTTGCGAGCGCTCGTCGGGGGCACGACGTCGCGCGCCGCGGTGCGCTCCGGCCGGCGCGCGCGCAGACCCGCGATGCCCGTGCGCATGGGACCGCCCGTCGCCGGTGGGCGCTGGTCGCTGGTCCCGGCGCGCGATCCCGAACGCACCCGGCGCCTGCACGCGCAGATGGAGCAGTTGTTGAAGCGGCACGGGATCGTCACGCGCGGCGTGGTTGCGGCCGAGCGCGTCTTCGGCGGGTTCGCCGCGGCCTACCCCGTGCTCAAGGCGTTCGAAGACACGGGTCGATGCCGCCGCGGCTATTTCGTCGAAGGGCTCGGCGGCGCGCAGTTCGCCGTGCCCGGCGCCGTCGACCGCATGCGCGCGCTCGCCTCGGATCCGCCTCGCGGCATCGGCATCGTGCTCGCCGCGACCGACCCCGCGAACCCGTTCGGCGCGGCGCTGCCGTGGCCGGCGCTGGAGACGACCGCGCGCCCAGCGCGCAAGGCCGGCGCGAGCGTCGTCGTCGTCGATGGAGTCGCGGCGGTGTACGTCGAGAAGGGGGGCCGGTCGATGCTCGCCTTCGATGACGCGTTGTTCGACCCGGCGGCGCGGGCGCTCGGCGAAGCGGTCCGCTCGCTCACCCTGGAGTCGCTACACGTCGAGAAGGTGAACGGCGCGCCGTTGCCGGCCACCGGCGCGATGCCCGACGCGCTGGCTGCCGCAGGCTTCGTACCGACGAGCCGCGGGATGCGTTTGCGCGCCTGATGCCGCCCCACGCTCCTGCGAACCCCTTCTCATACGGGATTTTGCTCACCAGTGAGCAAGATCCCGTATGAAAAGGGCCGGCGTTCGCGCCGGCCCTTGCTGTTACATCGGCTCCAGGCGCGCGGTGAAGTGACGCAGCCACGGACCCTGCTCAACGACGCGGTACCCGCGCAGCTCGCCGGCGCGCTCGACGATCGACGCGACCACCTCCGCGACGTAGTCGATGTGTGATTGCGTGTAGACGCGGCGCGGGATCGCCAAGCGCACGAGCTCCATGGCCGCGGGCGCCTCCGTGCCGTCGGGGCGCGCGCCGAACATCAACGACCCGATCTCGACCCCGCGCACGCCCCCGGCGCGATACAGCTCGACCGCCAGTGATTGCGCCGGGAAGTGCAGCGGCTCGATGTGCGGCAGCAACGATCGCGCGTCGAGGTAGACGGCGTGTCCGCCCGGGGGCGACACGCAGGGCACGCCCGCCTCGGTGCACCGCTCCCACAGGTACTCGACGCTGCGCACCCGGTACCGCAGGTAATCCTCCTCAAGCACCTCGCTGAGCCCGACCGCGATCGCGTCGAGATCGCGCCCCGCGAGACCCCCGTAGGTCGGGAACCCTTCGGTCAGGATCAGGTTCGCGCGGCAGCGCGTCGCAAGGTCGTCGTCGTTGCAGGCAAGGAACCCACCGATGTTCGCCAGCCCGTCCTTCTTCGCGCTGAACGTCGCGCCGTCGGCGAGCGCGAACATCTCACGCGCGATCTCGAGCACGCTGCGGTCCCCCTGACCCGCCTCTCGCTGCTTGATGAACCATGCATTCTCGGCGAACCGGCAGGAGTCGAGGAACAGTGGCACGCCGAACTCGTCGCAAAGAGCGCGCGCCGCGCGCAGGTTCTCCAACGAGACCGGCTGTCCCCCGCCGGAGTTGTTCGTGACCGTGACCATCACCAGCGGAACGCGCGCGGCGCCGGACAGCGTGGCGCGCAGCGCCTCGATATCGATGTTCCCCTTGAACGGATGGATAGTCGCGGGCTCACGGCCCACGGCGATCACCAGGTCGCGTGCCTCCGCTCCGTCGTGCTCGACGTTGGCGCGCGTCGTGTCGAAATGCGTGTTGTTGGGAACGACGTCGCCCTCGCGGCACGTCTCGGCGAACAAGATGCGTTCGGCGGCGCGCCCCTGATGCGTCGGGATCACGTGGCGGAACCCGGTGAGGGAGCGCACCGCTTCCTCGAACCGGAAGTAGGAGGGCGACCCGGCGTAGCTCTCGTCGCCCCGCATCATCGCCGCCCATTGCGCCGCGGACATCGCCCCGGTGCCGGAGTCGGTCAGCAGGTCGATGAGCACGTCATCGGCGTGCAAGGCGAAGAGGTTGTACCCGGCGCGTTGGAGCGCCACTTCTCGTTCGGCGCGCGTGGTGTATCGGATCGGTTCAACCGACTTCACGCGGAACGGCTCGATGATCGTGCGGAACTGTTCCGGCATCGTGACCTCCCCCGAACGGCGCGCATCTTGCCATGTGCGCGCGCCCTGCGTGCGGTTCGCGAAAAAAAGTTCTTGCGACGCTCGAACCGGTCCTCGCCCAGCCGCGAATGCCCTCAGACCGCAACCCAGAGGAGGAGACATGAAAGATAAGACCATGCGACTTGGAGGGCTGCTGCTCGTCGTCGCCCTTACCGGCGTCGCGTGCAGCACAGACGGTGGCACGAACGCCGGCGACACCACCCCATCGACCGCATCTCCCTCGGCAACCGTTAACGGCGCCGACACCGAAGCGTCGCAGCTGCGTACGGTCCTCACGTCGGCGCTGCAGCAGCACGAGTACTTCGCGGGCATCGCGATCTACGCCGCGGTGAACACCGGACCGACCAGCGCCGTCACCAAGGGCGCCCTCAACGCGCTGGATGCCAACACCAAGGACCTCGGCGCGGCGATCGGCTCGATCTACGGTGCCGATGCCGAGAAGGCGTTCCTGCCCTTGTGGCGCAAGCACATCGGATTCTTCGTCGACTACACCCTCGCCGGGGCGAAGAAGGACAAAGCCGGACAAGCGA
>JBKJXT010000071.1:0-3052 GCA_046716205.1 Actinomycetota bacterium | reverse complement strand
CGGCGACTTCGTGAACGGCGCGCAGGTCATCATCGATCAGTTCCTCGCCGCGGCCGAAGATAAGTGGGGGCAGACGTCGCGACTCGTGCTGTTGCTGCCGCACGGGTACGTAGGCCAAGGGCCGGAGCACTCGAGTGCGCGACTGGAACGCTTCCTGGAGAACGCCGCAGAAGACAACTTCCAGGTCGTCGTTCCAACGACACCCGGTCAGCATTTCCACGCTCTGCGTCGTCAGATCCACCGGCCGATCCCGAAACCGATGATCGTCGCGACGCCGAAGTCGCTCCTTCGTCATCCTGCAGCCCGATCTGCGGCCGCCGCGTTCACGACGGGATCGTTCGGCGAAGTTCTCGCCGACGCCGACGCGCAGACGGAGGCCACCCGAGTGATCCTGTGTCAGGGCAAGGTCTACTACGACCTGGTGCAGCGCCGGAAGGAAGCCGGGATCGAAGGCGCTGCGATCGTGCGGATCGAGCAGCTCTATCCCTTCCCGCTCGAACAACTCCGTGATGTGCTCGGCGCGAGTGGCGCCGCCGACGAGTTCTACTGGGTGCAGGAGGAGCCGGAGAACATGGGCGCCGGTCGCTTCGTGCACCGGCACCTGACGCGAGCCGGCATCCCCGTACGGGTCGTTTCGCGGGAAGAGTCTCCATCGCCGGCGACCGGCTCGGCTCGGATCCACGCGCGGGAACAAGAAGCGCTCCTCGATACGGCGTTCGCAGGACTCAAGACCCGTTCGTAGGCGGCAAGGATGGCCCCAGAGGGCCATTGAGCGTGGTGCGTTGTACCCGTACCTTTGGTGTATGAGCACACACAACGTCCGAGCCGTGGCCGCTTTGCACGCGGCGTTCAATAGCCGCGACGACGTCGGCCTCACGCGCGACCTCGCCCCCGGTTTCGCCTACACCGACGAAGCCGACGGGACCGTTGTGACGGGACCGGACGCGTTCGCGCGTCACGTGGTCCGCGCGTGGCTCGGAGGTATGTCGGACACACAGATCTCCGATGCGCGATACGTCGACGGCGGCGACACAGTCGTCGCGATATACATCGCACGCGCGACCAACGACGGCAGGCTCGGTTCTGCGGCTTCCAAAGGGCGCCGCATCGCGCTGTCGTGCTGCGAGATCTTCCATTGCGATGCCGACGGCACGATCATGCGCGGCGAGATCTACTACGACCGCGACTCGCTGATCGAACAACTGCGCGATGGCGCTCGCGGCTGGCGAACGGGAACGCTGCGCTCGTCGACGACGGCGGCGAAGCGCGCTGCGAAGAAGAAGGTCGCCGCGGACGCCTGACCGCGGTGCCTGATCCCGCAGGTCCGCTCCGTGTTACTCCACGGTAAGTAGACCATCTCTACCACCTGTTAGACGCGCGTTTCTTTGTAGCTGGACGCTTCTTGACCTGCGCAGCGAGCGAGCGATCTGCCGCGTCCTTCTCCTCACTTGATCCGCTCGATGCCACCCGCTTGGAGCGTCGGCTGGATCGGTCCCCGCTTGCGCTGGCCATTTCGGTGGCGGCTGGAGAAGGCCGCTGGCCGAGCAGTTTTCCCGCGCGCTCTGGCTGGAACAACGTGAGGACACCTTCGCCGCGCATCTTGTAGGTGAGGTAGTACTCGCCGAGCACGTCGACGATGTCGAGACCCAGAGCGCCAAGGATCCTGGTCAGTACGAACGCGCCGGGCTGTTGGTGGCCGTTCTCGACCTGTGAGACGAGCGTCTTACTTGTCCTCGCAGTCGATGCGAGATCTTCGAGGCTGAAGCCGAACCTGAGCCGCGCATCGCGGATCCGTTGTCCGAGTAGTGCGCGCAGCGCGACGTCGTCATCGTCCTGACGCTGAGGGTGCATTGCCATGTACGGCTCCTTGCTCGGGAAAGGCTGCCAGAGGTGGGTTGCCAACCTGTGCGCTCGCCATAATGAACCTTCCCAGGACCGTTGACAACCCCGGCAGGGAGTCTTATCTTCGGGTTCCACATGCGGAACCCACCCGCAACACCCCAGCCAAGTACGCGCCAGCAGATCGCATCGATGCTCGACGGCGGGATGTCGCCACGTCAGATCGCGCTGGCTCTCCACATCACGACACAGGCGGTCTACAAGCACAAAAAGGCGCTCGCCGCTCCGGTGGTCACCGGCAAGCAGCAGAAGAAGGCCACCGCATGATCGCGATCCTCGTCCTCTACGGCGCGCTCATGCTCTCTCTCGGCGCGCTGCTGGGCTTCTACGTTGGCCAGGAACACGCCTTCGACGACGAGCCCGAGGCACTCGAAGAGGTGACGGCGTGAATCCCGTTCCCGTGCCTGAGAACGCCAAGCGCGCCTACCCCCGGGCGTCTCTGCATGATTGGGGCAAGCCCCAGGGCTACAGCGACGATGAGATCGGGTCTCTGCCGGCGCAGAACGACTTCTCCGAACAGCGCTTCCCTCAGATCCGCTCGTACTGGAAGCCTGATGCCCACGAGCTGGAGCTACTGCTCGCCGGTGGCGTCGTACAGCTCAACGTCGTCTCGTCGCGCATGGTCCCCGTGTCGATCGCCGTGTTCCCCGCCGATGTGCCGGGCGCGCCTGAGGCCGTGACCTCATCGGCGCGAGGAGGCAACCGATGAGTCCTAGAAAGCGCAAGCCAACACCATCACCGGAGCCAACGCCCGCACCGGAGCCCGCCCCGACCTCGACCAACCCCTCCGGCGTTCCCTGCCCGAACACCGACCTCGCCGGCTGGCGGCTCATCTTCTCCGACGACTTCAACGTCGATGTCCCGCTGGGCTCGTTCCCCGGCGCGAGCCAGAAGTGGTGGGCCTACCCTCCGACGTGGTGGGACACGGTGAAGCACGGCAACTACGACGCCGCGAAGGTTCTGTCGGTGCATGACGGGATGCTGGACTACCACGTTCGCACGATCGACGGCGTGCCCAAGGTCGCCGCGCCGGTCCCGCGCATCAACGCCTCAACGCTTCGCACCGGCTGCCCCGCTGGGCAGTTATACGGGCGATACGCGGTGCGATTCAAGGCCGATCCGCTACCGGGTTACAAGACCGCGTGGCTGCTGT
>JBKJXT010000070.1:0-6811 GCA_046716205.1 Actinomycetota bacterium | reverse complement strand
GTCTGGGGTTCCGTCGAACGTGGCACCGTAGGTGGTCTCTAGGGCGTCTAGCGGTGTCACCCCGAGGCCGCTCTCCGGCGTGCATCGCGCGACCCCGGTTGCGTCGGTGAAACCGGTGCACAGGTCGTGCTCTTGACCGTCAGGACTCGTGACGTGGAAGCGGATCGGGGATCCAACGAGTGCCGTGCCATCATCGTCCAGAAGTTCGGCCTCGATGTAGCCATCGCGAGCCTGCAAATGGGTGGTCTCCGGGACGATGGTGAGCACCGATTCATCGACCGCGGAAGGGTCCTGGCGCTCGTACCGCACGGCGATCCCGTGAGCACCAGCGTGCCAGATGGCCGCGGACTGGATGAGGAGGTGCGCGTACCCCCCGCTGTTCGTAACGTCGGTACCGACGAACGCCCCGTCGACGTAGAAGTCGACCTGTCGATTGCTGGCGGGGCAGAATCCCGCGAAGCAGTCTGAGTTCGGTTCGTAGAGTCGCGCGTTGAGCGTCACCTGGTCGCCGTAGGCCGCCGATGCGTCCGTTGCGACGATGACGAGCGTGTGATCGGCGCGCGCAGGCGCAAACGCGAGCAATGCGCCGATCACCGCCACCATCGGGATAGTCCTGTTGAGCTTCATGTGTCTCCTCCTCGCAGCTGTCTTCACCCATGGTTCGCCGCCATCTGGGCGAGTCCCTTCTTGCCGGCACCGAGCAGGTCCAGGACCTTGGGCCGGAACTCCAGTGGACATCCTTCGCCTGCCCGCCCTGCACTCCCTTGCTCAGGTGGCACAGGAATCCAACAACGGAACTCCGGGGGAGCCCAAAGGGCTCAGATGGTGAAGCGACCGGAAAGGCACAAGATCAAGGTTTCTCCTGGTAAATGGCCTGAACGTCCTTCCGAAACCCGTGGCTCGAGAGTCGTCCACTCGGGGCCACAAGCTACACATGTGCCCCCGCTGAGGGTCTCATCGCGAGATGGCCCTGCGCAAGTAGGCAGCGGTAGCGCGGCCGATGCCGATGTGGCGCAGCGTGCGGAGAACGTCACCTCAACTTGTACGGACTTAGGGACAATGAGTCGCATGTCGCCGCCGGTTGAATCCTGAAGCACCTCTCACCGGTCTCCGGGCTACCTCTGGGCGGTCACCTATCGGAGCGGTAGCGGTACCCAATTCCGCGCACGGATGCGATCACGGTTGCGCGCGCACCGAGCTTTTTCCGGAGCGAGCGCACCACCACGTCGACCACGTTGCTGCCACCCTCGAAGTCGAACCCCCACACATCCCGGAGCAGGTCTGCGCGCGATGCAGCTTTCCCCTCACGCTCGCAGAGGTACCCCATGACGTCGGACTCGAGCTTGGTCAGCGCTACTCGCCTCCCATCCAACACGAGCTCCCGCTGCTCCGCGTCGAACAGACCTTCCTCCGCGATTCCGAGTTCCGTCGCCGCCAACCACGTCAGCCATCCGTCGACGGACGCAGCGCCGAAGTCGAGGACCGCACAGTAGTTGGGCACACCATCGATCTCGATAGGATCGCCGTCCAGCGGCGCGAACCCGAGTTTCTGGAACGTCGGGAGGTACGTCTCGATCGCCCGCACGACGCCGTAGACTCGACGGAGGCGCGGACGCAGTTCCATGTACAGCCGCTTGATGTCGAGCCACGTCGCAGCCTGGACGCGCGAGGGCGCCTCGCCGAGTTCGGCGCCCAGCCACCAACGATGGAACAACGCCGTCTGTCCCGTGGGGAAGCGCTCGGCGCGCAGATGCTCCAGCCACCGCGTCACGACCGGATCGTCACGCACGACGTTGCGCACGACGATCTCCTGTGTGAGCACGCACGTGAAACCGGCGACGCCACCATCCAGGTCTCGCACGACCGAGAAGGCTTCTGGGACGCGCCCCCACCACGCCTCGACGAGCGCGGCCGCGGACGGCGGTTCATGCCGGCGCGCGATGGCGCGCAACGCCTCGGTGTCGGACGGCTTCGCGCGCTCGACCACGAGCGGAGCGCCGGCGGCCGGGAAGAACGCCTCGCGCACGACCGGATTCTCGATCAGGTAGAGCATGTCGGCCGTGTAGCGCCAGAGTTCGTGTGCACCAGCGGTGCGGAGCTCGGCCCGCAGATGTCGCCACGCCGAACGTCGCAGACGCCGATGGCGTTCGGGATCGACCGCCTGCAACGTGGCGACGATCACGTTCGCGATCGTCTCGTGGATCATCGCGCCATCGCGCCGCGTATCCACGAACGGCAGCGCGCGCAGACGTTCGTACGCGTCCTGCGGCGCCGAGTCCGGCAACATCGCCGCCAACAACGGCAGCGTGACACGCCGCACGACCGACGCCGCGTCGACTGCCTGTCTCGTGAGTGGATCGACGTCCGCCAGATACGTCCGCGTGAGTTCATCGGTGACGCGCTGCACCGCGGCCTCTGCGATGTCGAGATCGAGATCACGTGTCGTCGCGGCGATCGCGAGACCCAGCGGGTACCCGCGCACGACGCGATTGACCCGCGCGGCCTCATCCGCCGGCATGCCCGCGCGCATGAGGACCTCCTCGGCGTCGTGTGGCGCGAGCGGTCCCAGTGCGAGCGCGCGGAACCGCTCCTCGGCGAACCACGGCGTCGCTGGCTCCACGCGCCCGCCCAGGACGAGGCGAGTGTTTGATGGCAGTGCGGGCAACATCGACCTTATCCACGCATCGAGCAGGCGCAGCACCTCGTACGTGTCCAGCACGATGACCACGCGGTCCGCGAGTTCCGCGAGCCGCGTGTGGATCGCGTCCGCCGACGCGGCGACCCCGAGCGCGCGCCCCAATTCCCCCAGGAACCCGCGGTCGGTCGGCTCCATCTCGCGCCCGTCCAGACGGATCACCGTCGCGCCTATCGCTTGAGCGGTGGTCGCGAACGACGCGAGGAGCGTGGACTTGCCGACACCCGCGATCCCGTGCACGAAGGTGACCCGCGGGCCGTCCGCCCCCAGGGCTTCCAGGAGTCCCGCGATCTCGCGATCGCGGCCCGACGCGGCGGGGCGCCCTCCGATGATGCTCTGCATGCCGACCTCCACGCTTAGACCGTGATCCTGCCTCGCGCGGCTCCGTCGGGACAACTCCACGCATCATCGGTGGGCGCAGCCACGTCACGTTCGGCGTCCGCTACGCGGAGACGCCGATGAGCCCGCGCGTGACCGCCGTCGGCTCGTCGAGCACGCCGAAGTCCTTCACGCTGATGCCCGTGAGGTTCGGGTGCGCCCCGACGCTGGCGAACAGCTCCGACTTCGTGAAGGCCTGGAACGCAGCCTCGTCCTGCCAGAGGTAGATCCCGCCGTACGTGCCCGACGCGCGATCGGCTAGCCATACCTTGCAGATGAGCCCTGGAACCTCAGAGAACGCTGGCGCGACATCGCGCGCGAGCTGCAGGTACGAGGACTCCGTCCAGTCCTTCAGACGAAAGTTGACGACCGTTGCGTGCATGACCCCTCCTTATCTCGGCTACCTGAGGCCACGGTACGACGCCGCCCACCCCGAAAGATGATGGGTTCATGAGAAGTGTCATACTGGAATCGTGAGCGAGCCCTTGATCGATGTCTCTCGCCTTAGTCGAGAGCAGCGGCTGGACCTGATCGAAGAGATCTGGTCGAGCCTCAGCGATGAAGATCGGGATGCGATCCCTTTGACGGACGAGCAGCTGGCCGAACTCGATCGCCGGCTGGACGCGATGAAGGCTGAAGGGCCCACGGGTATCTCGTCGGAGGAGCTGCACGCCCGACTGGCGCGCCGCCCCGACCGATAGATCTCCACTACCTTCCCGAGGCCGTCCGCGACATCGAGCAAGCCTTCGAATGGTACGAGCGCCAAGCTGCGGGGTGGGCGATCGATTATCGAGGACCTAGACCAAGCAGAGCAACGGATCTCCGACCATCCGGCGGCTCACCGGATCCTGCATCGCCACACGCGACGATGCGCGTTGCGGATGTTTCCCTACCACCTCCTGTTCGTCGTTACCGACGAACTGATCACGGTCGTGGGCTCCGTGCATGTTCGCCGTTCGCCTGCGTGGAGACGAAGGCGAGGCGGCTGAAGAGATCGACGGAATCTGTCGCGGGTAGCGCGATGGGGCGTTCCCTCATAGATTGCCCCGCAGTGAAGGTTGATGTCACCGAACGTCCCCGCACGTGTCATTGACACTCACCCTCGGGCTGTCCGAACTCTCCAGCGGCTGGGAAACCGCAGCGGCGTGGCTCCTGGCCGTGGGATCGGCGTTCATGGTCGCGGGGGCCTTGACGAACTGGCGGACGGGGATCAAAGATCAGTTCGCCGAGCGATCCCTGGGCATGAAACTCAATGCGATCTTTTCGATCTTTGCCATGATCGCCGTCGGGATCATCACTGTCGGGGTTGTAACGAGCCTCTGAAATAGAGCGGTGTGTTCTTGCGCTCACTCTGCCGTGTCGATAAACGAGCCTTCGCAAGACCGTTTAGACTAAACAGATGAATGGACCATCACGCGAAAGGGTAGGCACGATGAACGCACGAAAGCTGACCGGGGTTTGTGTCGCGTTGCTGTTCGCACTTGCCGCGTGCTCGTCCGATGCGAAACCTACCGGACCCGCTGTCACGATCGCCGCGCCGGCCGATGCCACGACGGTGAAGGGCAACACCGTCTCGCTCGAACTCACCGCCACTGAACTCACCGTGGTGAAAGCCGATGGGGACACGACGGGCAAGAGCGGTCACTATCACGTGTTCATCGACCGTGAACCCGTTGCCGTTGGTGCGGTCATCCCGAAGGAGTCGGGCATCGTTCACTCGGCGAAAGACTCCACGTTGCTTACCGGTCTCAGCGTCGGCGCGCACTCGTTGGCGGTCGTCCTCGGCGACGGCGCGCACCGCCGGCTCGCAGGTGTTGCTCGAACGATCCGCGTGACGGTTGAAGGGCCTTCGATCGATGCGAGTGCGCCGGCCACGGCTACGGCAGGACAGGCAATCTCTCTCACCGTCGCAGTTACCGGTGTCACACTCGTGAAGGCCGATGGTGCGGCAGCTGGGACGACCGGGCATCTTCACGTGCTCGTCGATGGTGATCCGCCCGCAGCGGGACAGCCCATCGCCAAGCAGGACGGCATCATCCACACGACGGAGACGACGATCCAGGTACCGGCGCTGGCGGCCGGCGAGCACACGATCTGGGTTGTGCTCGGCGACGGGAGTCACGTTCCCTATTCGCCGCCGGTGATGGACAAAGTCGTTGTCACCGTGTCGGCCTGAACGCGGATGGTTGGGAGCGGATGGCTCCCGCAACTGGTCCCGCCCGACTCGGCTGATGCGACGCGATGATCGTGGCGACCATGGCAGCGGATGCTCTCGAGCGCGAGGAAGGCCCAGCCTCCCCGACCGAATCTATGCCAAGCGGGGTCTGCGGTGCCGCAGGGTCGGCCGGCTCGGCAGCGCGGCCAGCATGGGTTCGAGGGTCTCGGCTACTTGTCCAGGGTTGGGTCGCTCGGCGGGGTTGCGTCGCAGGCAGTCGGCGATAACGGTGAAGAGGGGTCGCGGGATGCCTTCGACCGGTAAGGGTCCTGGGTCCCGGGAGAGCTGCGGGTAGCGCTCGTCGGCTGAGCCTTCAGACTCTCCCTCAGGGAACGGCCGTGCGCGCGCGAGGGTCTCGAACAGTGTGACCCCGAGCGCCCATACGTCGGCGGCAGGCCCGATCGGGCCGTGGCGCTGCGGGTCGCACTGTTCTGGGGCCATGTAGGCAGCGGTCCCTACCGGCTTGGACAGCCTTGCCGCCCGGGCCACCGTGCGGGCCACGCTGAAGTCGATGATCGTGGGGCTGACTCCGACTACCACGTTGTCCGGCTTGAGGTCGAGGTGCGTCCAGCCCACACGCGCCAAGTAGTGAAGCGCCGAGGCGAGTTGAGCGCCGAGAGGGATGACCTGCTCCAGCGCGACCGGGCCCATCGCGATGAGCTGTGTCAGCGTGGGGCCCTCCAGGTGCTCCAGCAGCAAGTGCGGACGTGGCCCGTCGGTGATCGCGTCGAACCGGCGCAGGATGTAGGGGTGGGCGAGGTGGCGAAGCGCGCGCGCCTCTCGACGCAACGCTGCCAGCGCACGCTCGTCTGATATCCGATCCGGCCGCAAGACTTTCGCGACGGCGGTGGTGCCCAGCACCTCATCGGCGACCAGGAAAGCCTCGAAACGGACCCCCCCGCCCAGGCGCTTGACGATCACGCGGCCCCGGACGAGCTCGTCGCCTTCTTTGAAACGCCATGAGACCTTCGCCAATGTCCTGATTCCTCCACACTCGCTGCCCTGTGCATCGGCGTGGAACGGCGCTACGTTGAACGCGAGGAACTTCTAGCACGCAGGGGCTACGGCGATTTAGCACCCCTTTCGATGTAACGCCGGGGGTGGTCCCGTCGATTGTACCCGTGTCGAAAGGGCAAACCCGCCGCCAGGCGGGGACGCAAAGTCACTGGGCCTCGGTCTTGCGAGGTAGCCGGACTGCCGAAAAGGAGACAGGAACATGGAGTTGGCAAGCACGCTGCGCAAGCGCTTCATCGTTGGGGCCATGGTGATCCTTGCGGGTCTGGGCGCAGCGATGGCTGTCCCGCAGGTCCGCGGAGCCCTCGTCGGCGTGATCGCCGACGCCGGCGACGAGGATCCTGGTGACGACGCCATCGCCAAGCTCACCGAGGACGACGATGACGCAGGCGAGGACGAGGCGGAACTCGATGAGGACGCTGAGGATCCTGAAGAGCCCGAGGGCGCGGCCGACACGGTCGACGAGCCTGACACCGTTGATACCGCTGATACCGCGGACACGGTCGATA
>JBKJXT010000069.1:0-4404 GCA_046716205.1 Actinomycetota bacterium | reverse complement strand
ACATTGCCCTCGCCCGTCCCGAGGCTGTCGCCGCGCTGGTGCTGGTGAGCGCGACGGCCGGCATCGATGGCGACGGCGAACGGAGCGAACGTCGCCGGCAAGACGCCGCGCTTGCGGATCGGATCGAGCAGATCGGTGGCCATGCCTTTCTCGACGAGTGGCTGGCACGGCCGATGTTCGCCGGCCTGCCGCCCGACGCCCGCGAGAGTCGCTCGACCGGCACCGCCGGCCTGGCGTCGAGCCTGCGCCTCGCCGGAACGGGAACGCAGGACCCGCTCTGGGAGCGTCTCCGCGCCATCGAGGTGCCCGCGCTCGTCATCGCCGGAGCGAACGATCGGAAGTACATGGCGCTGGGCGAGCGCCTGGCATCGACGCTGCCCGATGCCGAACTCGTCGTCCTGCCATCGGCTGGTCATGCGGTCCCGTGGGAGGTGCCCGACGACTTCGTGGCTCTCGTGCGACCCTGGTTGAAGGAGTACGCGGACTGATGTCATCCGGAGAGCGCCAGGCCAAGCGCCAGTAGCACGCCGAAGACGAGTTGCAGGCGAGCGGTGTCGAGCAGCACGGCAACCAAGGCCATGCCACTGGCGCCAGACGAGATGCGACCGAATGGCCGGGCGGCGGCAGGGAGCGCCAGCAACGCGAGCAGCGACCATGGGCGTGGCAGCGCGACGAGCGGCACCATGGCAAACGCGCCACCGACCAAGGTGATGTACATGGCCCGCGTCGCTCCGTCACCCATGCGCACGGCGAGCGTTCGCTTGCCCGAGAGCGCATCGGTCGGGATGTCACGCAAGTTGTTCACCACGAGCAAGGCCGTCGCGAGCAGACCGACCGGGATCGATGTACCCATGGCGAGACCGGTCACGCGATCGAGGTGCTCGTACGCGGACCCGACGGTGGCGACCACACCGAAGAACACGAAGACGAAGACTTCACCAAGGCCGAAGTAGCCATAGGGCTTGGGACCGCCCGTGTACAGGTAACCGGCGGCGAAGCAGGCGACGCCGACGACCAGCACCTCCGGTCCGACGGCAGCAGCGAGCGCTGCTCCCGCTATGCCGGCGACCAATGCGGCTGCGCCGGCCGCCAGGCGAACCTGGGAGGCGGTCGCCAGTCCTGACGCCACGAGCCGGGTCGGCCCGACTCTTCGGTCGTCCGTGCCGCGTCGTCCGTCGGCGTAGTCGTTGACGTAGTTGGTGGCGATCTGGATGGCGAGGGCGACGACCAACGCCGCGACGAAGCGCCACCACACGATGCCGACCCCGGGAGCACCGACGGCCGCCGCCGTGCCTACGACGACGGGCACGATCGCCGCCGGCAGTGTCCTCGGACGCGCGCCGAGCACCCAGCGGCTACTCACGACGGAGCCATCTCAAGGCCGCCGCGGGAACGGCGTGAAGTCCGGCGTCCGCTTGTTGCGAAACGCATCGCGACCGTGTTGCGCCTCCTCGGATCCGTAGAAGAGCAGGTTGGCGTCATGGGCCAGCTGCTGGATGCCGGCCATGCCGTCCTCTTCGGCGTTGAAGCTCAACTTGAGTAGTCGCAACGCCCAAGGAGAGAGCTGCAACATCTCCCGGCACCACTGCAGCGTCTCCTCCTCCAGCTTGTCGACGGGTACCACCGTGTTCACCAGACCCATGTCGAGCGCTTGGCGCGCGTCGTATTGGCGGCAGAGGAACCAGATCTCCTTCGCCTTCTTCGGCCCGACCTGCTTGGCGAGGAGGCTCGCGCCGTACCCGCCGTCGAACGAGCCCACCTTCGGGCCGGTCTGGCCGAACACGGCATTGTCGGCGGCGACGGTCAGGTCGCAGACGACGTGCAGCACGTGACCGCCGCCGATGGCATAGCCGGCCACCATGGCGATCACCGGCTTGGGCAGGCGACGGATCTGCACCTGCAGGTCGAGCACGTTGAGCCGGCCCACGCCGTGGGAGTCCTTGTAGCCGTCGTCGCCGCGGACGCGCTGGTCGCCCCCCGAACAGAACGCGTCGGATCCCTGACCGGTGAGGATGATGACCCCCACCTCTGCGTCCTGGCGCGCTGCCTCGAACGCAGCTTGCAGTTCGAACAAGGTCTGCGGGCGGAACGCGTTGCGGACCTCCGGGCGACAGATCGTGATCTTCGCGATGCCGTCTGCGATCTCGTAGGTGATGTCGGTGTAGTCCCCGGCGCTCTTCCAATCCATGACCATCTACTCCTAGAGCTAACACTCGAATCCTCAGGGGAGCCTAACGCCCGAGCGCAGCGCCGGGAAATCGCGCGCCGGGCACGCCGGCGGGCGTCTGTGCGACGCCGCAGTATCGCCCATGGAAAAGCTGGAGATGATCGAACGGGGTGCACCGCTCTCGACGCTCACCTACGTGCTGGCGAGCGTCGTACCCGGGATCCTCGCCGTCTGGCTAGGCGCGCGGCTCGGCGGAGCCTAGACCCAACAGAACAACGCGCCCCCTGAGGCAGGAGCGCGTTGGTGGACGGTGGCGGCTAGTAGTTCGCCCAGCTCTGCGCGGGGCGCTCGTGCGCGGTGCGGCGGCGTGCGAGGCCGAAGCCCATCACGACGACCCCCAACAGAAGCGCGAAGGCGCCAACGGCGACGACCATCCCGGCCAACAAGCTGTCGAGTATCGCGGCCATCTCTGGGCTCCTTCGCTACGGCGGTTTGATGGACGACAGATAGGTTCGGATGAGGTATCGGACCGCGGAGGCACCGTTGCGCACGTGCCGCGAGCCTAACTTGGGGTGGCGCATCTGTACCAGGTTGCCGTCCCTCATCCCCCTGCTTGGCCGGAGGGCGTAGTACGGCGGTGCTACAGGAGGGGCCTGTGCTACGTTCAATACTTCCATGGACGAAGAGACGATTATCAAGGTCATGGTGGTCGACGACCACAAGATGGTCCAACAGGCGCTGACGAGAGCGATCGACGACGAAACGGACATGCGGCTGGTCGCCGTCGCCTCCTCGGTCGAAGACGCGGTCGCGACGGCGCGCTTGCATGCTCCTGACGTCGTGCTGATGGATTACGAGCTGCCCGACGGCAGCGGGGTCCAGGCCGCAACCCGGATCCGCGGCGAGCGACCGGAGACCAAGGTCGTCATGGTCACCTCTTACACCGACGACGCGGTACTCGTCTCCGCAATCGAGGCGGGATGCTCAGGCTACGTCACCAAGCACAAGGCGGTCGAGGAAGTCGTGACCGCGGTGCGTGCGGCGCACGCCGGCGAGGCGCTCATCTCCCCCGCGATGCTCGCGCGGCTGCTCCCGAAGCTGCGGCCGAACAAGCGCGGCGTGGGCACCGACCTGACCGAGCGCGAGCTCGAGGTCCTCAAGATGCTCGCCGAGGGAAAGTCGAACCAGGCGATCGCCGAGAACCTCGTGATCAGCGTGCACACGGTGCGCCACCACGTGCAGAACGTGATCACCAAGCTCAACGCGCATTCCAAGCTGGAAGCCGTCGCGGCCGCCGCCCGCGAAGGCATCATCCGCTACCCGTAGACACACGAAGGGCCGGCTTCGCCGGCCCTTCGTGTTCTCTCCGCAGAGAGTCTCTTTAGCCGATCTCGGTCACCGCTTCGTGGCCCGCGGCCTTCACCGGCTCCACGATCAGGGTGCGCCTGCCAACCGCCATCGTTGCGGTGGCATCACCGACTGGCGTCTCCTGGAACAGGCGGGCCTTCACCTCGATGAGATGCGTCGCAGAACCGACGTCGAGGGCCATCCAGTTGAACGCGTTCGCCTGGCGTGTCTCCTGGAAGGTCCTGATGGTTCCGTCCTCGTCATCGTCGTCCCAGCCGGTCATCTCGCGTTCGTCGACGCGCCGGCAGAACACGACTCGACCGGTTTCATCGGCGGAATCCACACCGACGGGCGTGCCGTCGATCTCGACCCAGATCTGAACGTTGCCGGCTGCTCTCGCATGGTCGTCGCCGACCGTCCTGAGAGCCGTGGTGATCGCGCACTCGGCCGAGACCGAAAGGATGAGATCCGTCGTCGCGCTGGTCTTCACTCGCTCGGACATCAACACGACCGTCTCGTTGGGTCCCGCGACCTCGGTGGTGGAACCAGCTGCACTGACCTTGTTCGCAGGCTCGTGGGTCGCGATCGCGCCCGGCTGGTTCAACAGCAGTGCTCCGATGATGATGGCTCCTGCCGCCACCAGCGGCGCCTTGGCCTTCCGCATGCCTTCCCCTCCTTCTTCGGGCGCGACGGGGCGCCCGAACCGTATGAGTGTTTCCAGGGAGGTAAGCGACGAAACAACCGAGTTGGGTACGTACTCGTGTTCAAAGAGGAAGGTGGGACAAAACCAACAATCTCGGTTCGGTCATCTCTTCCATCGCGTACCGGAGGCCCTCGCGCCCGATACCGGAGTCCTTCTGGCCGCCGTAGGGCATCTGATCCGCGCGGAA
>JBKJXT010000068.1:0-6313 GCA_046716205.1 Actinomycetota bacterium | reverse complement strand
CCGACCACCGGCACACCGACGGCTATCGCGACCGCGATCCAGAGCGCGCTGCTGGCTCTGTCGACGATCGGCACCGGCGGCGTCACCGTCACGCCCGACGCAGGCGGCTTCCTGGTGACGTTCACCGGCGGCCTGGCATCGCAGAACGTCGAGCAGCTCGTCGCCTCGGTCGACATCCTGTCCTACAGCCGCGCCGACGGCGTGCTGAGCCTGGATCTCGATCTCCAGAAGCGACTCACCGTCACCAGGCCATTCAGCATGAGCCTCGAGGAGATCAAGAGCCTGCTCCCCGGCGAGCTCGGCGGCTTGATCACCTCCCTGGTCGGCGTCACCGCATCGGGCAACCTCGCGATCGAGGCGACCGCGCTGCTTCGCCTGCGCGTCGGCGTGGATCTCGACGCGGCGGACCGCGCGATCTTCCTGAAGGTCGGCGGCACCGCCCCCACCGGCCTCGTCGCGACGCTCAACGCCGTGGGGACCGACCTGGACTTCGAGGCGCGCATCGGACCGCTCGGGCTGTTCATCAAAGACGGCATCGCCAAGCTCGGCGGGACGATCAACCTCTCGATGATCAACCCGAACGGGTCGGGGGAAGGCCGGTTCATCCTGGGTCGTCTGGGCAGCCAGGGCGATCCGACGGATCTCGATAACCTCGCCGCGTTCCTGCCGCAGATCGGGGCCGGCCTGATCCAGAACAGCGCCGCGGCGTGCGGGGCCAACGCCGCCCTCCCGTCGTTCATGCAGACCACGGCCGGGGCGCTGTTCGCCTGCGCGGTGCTGCCGTTGTACATCGGCACGCAACAGACCAACATCCCGGTCGACTCCTTCGAGGGCGCGGGCGGCGGCGGCGCGGGTGCCGGCGGTCCGACCAAGGACCACAAGCTCTACATCGGCTTCGACCTGCTGAAGCTCCTCACCGGCCAGGCCGGCGCGCTGCAGATGACGCCGCCGAACTGGGGGAACTTCGACTTCAAGCTACCGAGCTTGTTCTCGTTGCTCGCCGACCCGTCGGTGCTCGTCGACGGGCTCGACAAGCTGCTGCTGGTCCTCGAGGAAGCCCTGCAGGGCCAGATCTTCGGCGTCGAGCTGCCGCTTCTCGCCGACCTGCTGCGCGACAACGACGCAGCGAAGGTGATCGGGGAGTTCCGTGCGAAGGTCCTCGCGCCGCTGGCGACCGCGATCCGGCAGAACAACGCCGGGATCGATCTGCTCGTCGCCGAGATCAAGCGCGTCATCAAGCGGATCTTCGTCGACGACCTCCGCGTACTCACGCTCACCGACATCGGCGGCCCGAGCGGGCAGCCGGACGGCGTGGTGGACCACCACGACGTGCCGTTCCGCTACCGCAGGGCTGATGGGACCACGACGCCCAACCTGTTCGAGGCGAAGTCGGCGGAGTTCGACCTGCCGTTGCGCATGACGTTCAATCGCTCGCTGACCGATCCGATCGCGTTGAACCTCGGTATCGACGCGCTCGGGATCCAGGCGGCGTTCCGTCCCGAGATCACGATCGACTTCGGCTTCAACCTCGGGTTCGGCGTCCACGAGACCGACGGCTTCTACTTCAAGACGAACAACCCGATCCCGGGCACCTCCAACGAGATCTCCTTGGCCGTCGCGATCTCGCTGTCGGACCTCAACTGCTCGTCGACCGGCGCCGGCAGCGTCACGCGCGCGACGGCGAACGGCCGCCTGCTGTTCCTGGCGCTCAAGCTGACCGACGGCGTGGACATCAACGACGACGGGTCGATCGCGGTGACCTGCCAGCAGGTCAAGCCGTTGGTCTACGCTCCGTCGGCGACCGTCAACCCCGGCACCGAAGAGGTGAGCAAGGTCTTCTTCGCCGGCGGCGTCGATCTGGCGGACCCCAACAACGACGGACGCCTGACCTTCGCCGAGCTGTTCAGCTCGTCGGTGACCGAGATCTTCAAGCCCGACATCATCGGCGGCGCATCGCTGCGCGCCGACGCGGTGGTGGACTTCAGCTCGCTGGGCTCCGACGTGGGCACGACGCTGCCCTCGATCAGCACAAAGATCCTCATCGACTTCTGCATGGGGTGGTCGGTCACCCCCAAGACGGTCTGCGGCGTCGCGAACTCGACGGGATTCAAGATCAACTCGCCGCGCGTGATCTTCGCCGACGTGACGCTAGACCTCGGCTCGTTCATCTCCGACTTCGCCGGGCCCATCCTCGAGGCGATCCACGACGTGCTGAGCCCCCTTGACTGGCTCATCGGCCCCGACGGGTTCCTGAACAAGCGGATCCCGCTGATCTCCGATCTCGCCGGACGCACGATCACCGGCAAGGACCTGATCGTGGCGTTCGATCCCGACGGCGGTCAGACGGCTGTCGCGCTCCTCAACTTCGTCGACACGCTCTACTACCTCAGCTCGCTGGTCGAGAAGGCCAAGGGAGAGGAGAGCATCGGGCTCAACTTCGGCGACCTCGTGATCGCCCAAGGCACGGGCGTCGGCGCGATGCCGGCGCTGGTCGACCGCCGCCTGTCGCTCGGGTTGCCCGGCGCGCTCGGCGGCGACGTGCGCAACCTCGGGAGCTTCGGCGACATCGATGCCGCCGCGATCGAGAACTCGCTGAAGGACGCGGTCGCGACGCCCGAGGGCGCGGTCGGCTCGGCGACGAGTTCGTTCACCGCCGGCGTCAAGAAGCCCGGTGAGATCTTCTTCAAGATCCTGCAGCCGGCCGAGGTCTTCAAGCTGCTGCTTGGTCAGCCCGCGACGATCGTGCAGGTCGAGCTGCCTGAGTTCGGCTTCGAGTTCTTCTATCGGGTCAAGTTCCCGATCATCGGGCCGCTGATGGGCACCTTCTCCGGCGGCGTCAGTGGAAACCTCGACCTCGGCTTCGGATACGACACCTACGGCTTCACGCAGTTCGCGCAGAGCGGCAACCCCGCCGACCTGCTCGCTGGGTTCTTCCTCTCCGACAAGGACCCTGCGACCGGCCAAGAGCGCCCCGAGGCAACCCTCACCGCCGAGATCTCGGTCGGCGCTGCGATCTCGCTGGTCGTGGTGACGGTCGGCGTCGAGGGCGGCATCAGCGGGAAGATCCTGTTCGACCTCTCCGACCTCGACCTCGACGGCAAGGTGCGCTTCAGCGAGCTCGAGGCCAACATCCGAGCCAACGGCGGCAACCCGCTGGCGATCTTCGACATCAGCGGCATCTTCGAGCTGTTCCTGCGCGCGTACCTCGAGATCGACCTCTTCCTGTTCTCGATCAAGGAGAGCTGGGAGTTCGCGCGGATGGAGCTGTTCTCGTTCGAGATCCCGTTCGAGCGCCCGTCGTTCCTGGGCACACAGACCGGTGACACCCTGACGCTGGCGATCGGACCCAACGCCAAGCACCGCATCCAGAACGACATCACCGACATCCCGGAGCGGATCAACGTCAAGACCGACGGCAGCGACGTCTGCGTGTGGTCGACGCAGTTCGGCCGCAACGAAGGCAACTGCCAGAACTTCCGCGGTGTCAAGAAGATCGTCGCGAACGGCGGCCTCGGCGACGACGTCATAGATCTGAGCCGCGTCACCGCCGCCGGGATCACCGTCGAGATCGACGGCGGCGAGGGCAACGACACGATCATCGGCAGCGCGCTGGCCGACAAGCTGCTCGGCGACCGCGGCAACGACGTGATCTGCGGCCTCGGTGGCGACGATCGCGTCGAGGGTGGGCGCGGCGAGGACCGGCTCTTCGGTGACGGCGACCAAGACGGCAACGACAGCGGCGGCCTCTGCGGCACCGGCTCGGGCGGCACCGGCAACGACACCATCCTGGGCGGCGAGGGCGACGATAAGGCGATCGTTGGCGGTCTCGGCGACGACACGCTCGACGGCGGCGTCGGCAACGACACGCTCACCGGCGGCGGCCAGGCGGACACCTTCAAGCTGCAGAGCGCGGGGAGCATCGACACGATCCTGGGCACCGGCACCGGTACGGGCGTGCTCGACTTCGGCGGGCGCCAGGAGAACATCACCTTCATCGTCAAGGGCGGCATGATCCTGGCCGGGTGGGGCGAGATCTCCGGCACCGTCAAGCTCGCCGGCTGCGTCGCAGGGTCCTCGGGCACCGTGTTCCCCAACTTCGCGCACGCGGTGTGCGTGGCAGACCAGTCCCAGATCACCCGGATCGTCGGCGGCATCGGCGCGGACGTCTTCGAGGTCTATGCGACCACCGGCGCGCTCACGCTCAACGGGATGCAGGGCAACGACCGCTACGTGTTCCCGACGTTCAACGCCGTGTCGAGCAGCACCAACGCGATCAACGTAACCGTCCGCGACGAGGGCAACTTCTGGAACTCCGGCGACGAGATCGTGGTGATGGGCTCGTCCGGCAACGACCAGATCGTCGTGACCTCGAGCCAGATCTGCGCGATCGCATGTCCGAACGCGCAGGCGATCACCTACGAGATCCCATCGGCCGCCGGCAGCGACGGCGACACGCTGCGGATCCTGCAGATCAAGGTGCTCGGTGGCATCGGCAACGACACGTTCACGGTGCTGAGCACCCACGTCAGCGCGCCCGTGCGCATCGAGACCAACGGCACGCCGAACGACAGCGGGTCCGGCTCCGACGACGACAAGGTGATCGTCGGCAACGGCACGCTCGACCAGATCGCTGCCATCGCGCGCCCGGGCATGAACAGCCAGTTCGGGCTCGGACCGCTGGTCGTGATCGGCGGGCGTGGTCACGACGTGATCGTCGTCGACGATAGCGCCGACACCGTGACCAGCGGCGCCGACCGTCTGGCCGAGAGTGGCTTGCTCACCGCGTTCCTCGAGAACCGTCCCGGCGAGGTCCCGCAAGACCCGATCGTGACGACGATCGTCGGCGGAACCTCGGCGCGCAACGAGGTCCAGATGCTCACGATCCGGACCCTCGGAAGCTCGTTCGTCCTGCGACGGGGCACGCAGGAGACGATCCCGCTCGCCTACGACGCGTCGGCGGCTGCCGTGCGCGCGGCGTTGGAGCGCCTGCCGGGTATCGGTCAGGACAACGTCCGCGTGACCAAGGTGGGACACACCTATCGGATCGAGTTCGTCAAGGGTCTCGCCGCCACCAACGTGGCGGAGTTGGTCGCCAAGGCCCTCACCGCCACCGTCGAGGTCGGCGTGATCCGCGGGCTCGGCATGAAGCTCTACGAGACCGCGAACAACTTCCTCGCAGCAACGCCGGTGTACGGCCCCGGCCGCGTCGAGTTCGAGGGCTTCGAGGCCGTCGAGGTGAAGCTCGGCAGCGGCGGCTACGACTTCCTGATCGGCGGCGACGACATGCTCAACGCGACCACGGGCAAGCTCCCGCAGGTCCGCCAGGAGCAGATCAGCCGCTTCATCCACACGCCGACGGCGATGACCGTGGTGACCGCGGGGTCCGGCGACGACACGCTGCACGTCGTTTCGACCAACGTGATCGGCGAGGATGCGCTCGACGGCACCGGCGCGCCGACGCTCGACGGACTCGACGCCCTCGTTGACCCCACCTCGCCGTTGCTCACGATCCAGCAGGGTTCGCAGGGCGGCAACGGAGCGCAGGAGCGGCAGACCCTGCGGATCGAAGCGCCTGCGCGCGCCGGCAGCGTCGGCTACTTCACGCTGCGGTACCGTTACGAAGAGACCAGACCGCTGCACTTCACCGCGACCACGGACATGATCCAGGCGGCGCTGCGCGAGATGCTCCAGCTCGGCACCAACGTAACGGTCTCGCTCGTTTCAGAGACGGAAAACCAGTTCAACATCACGTTCAGCGCGCTGCTTGGCAACGTGGAGCAGCTCGTCGCGCGCGCCCTCCCGCTGGTCGTCGACGCGCGCGGCGGTCAGGACGAGTTCCTGGTCACCTCGGCCTACCACTCCGTCTGGTTCAAGGGCGGCGACGAGAACGGCTCGAGCACCAACAACGGCACCGCGGGCGATACGGTGAACCTCAACGTCGGGCTCGGCGGCACGCGCCTCACCTACGCCGAGATCGTGCCCGAGGCGACGCTGAGCAACGCGACGCCCACCGGTGTCACGCTGACCATGGCCGACGTCACCGGCGGCACCTTCACCTTCATCCTCGGCACCGCGGTGAGCGCGCCGATCGGGTGGGACACCTCCGCGCTGCTGCTGCAGGAGGTGATCGAAGGCCTCATCGAGAAGCTCACCGGCAAGGTCATCGGGGCTGAGCCCGGACAGCTTGACGTGAAGGTCGGCGTCGTGCGCGTCGGAGCCGTCTACACGATCTCGATCAACACCGCGATCCCCGGCGTGGATCTCACGCAGCTGCAGGTCGTGACCAGCGACCTGCGCACGAACGGCCTCAACG
>JBKJXT010000067.1:0-7746 GCA_046716205.1 Actinomycetota bacterium | reverse complement strand
CTCCATCGACAGCGCCTCGAGGATCTTGTAGCGCGTGCCGCTGCCGACGCGCACCGGCACGATCGACAGGGGTGCACGCGCCATGTGCACGCGCACGTCCTCGACGCGGCCGAGCAGGTTCACCTGGGGAGGCAGCCCGTGCTCGGAAACCGGCGCGCCGACGAGGTCGATGCGTGCGTCGGGCTGTTGCGCCAGCACCAGCGGGAGCACCTCGCGCGCGAACCACTGCATCCCGTCGAGGTTCGCGGTGTAGCTCAGGGGCCCGACGAACAGGATCGTGTTCGGATCCTCCGCGATCTCGGGCCGCGGGACGAACGTGGCCGTGTCGACGCCGTTCGGCACCTCGACGGCCTCCACGCTCGCCAGCGCGTCGAGGAAGACCTTCTCGATCGGCGAGGTGACGAAGACCACGCCGGCGCGCCGGGCGCACCGCGTCTCGTAGCGCCGCGTCTTCAACAGCTCGAGCCACATCATCGCCCGCTGCTGGCGCGTCTGACCTTGCGCGCGCGCCCGGCCGAACCACCGCGACGCGACGTCCTGCAGATCCAGCGCCGTCGGGATGCCGGCGGGCACGTCGTGGAGGTACTGGCCCATCTCTGTCGTCTCGACGTGCACGATGTCGGGGCGGATCTCTTCGCAGGCGCGCGCGACCGCGGCGCGCATCTGCTCTGAGCGGATCCAGGACACGAACGAGGGGCGCGCCTCGCCGAGCCGCTCGGCGTAGAAGCGCGCGATGCCGGCGATCCCACCCGGGCGCTTGCGAAGCCCCGGCGGCTGCACCACGGTGCCGGGGTAGGTGAGGTCGGCGGCGGTCTGGTCTGGGGCGGCGAAGGCGACGATGTGCAGCTCGTGGGTGCGCGACAGGCGCTCCATGAAGTTGACCAGGCGCGTGCGCCCGCCGGAGCCGTGGGTGGGGAGATAGGGCGCGACGATCAGCGCGCGCATCTGCTCACGCGTTCCGCTGGAGCACGGACTCGAGGTCGTCGACGACGCGATCCCACGACAACCCCGCCACCGACGCGCGGATCGCCGGCCGCTCGGGCGTGAGCTGCATCGCGCGCAGGATCCCGCCGGCGACGACGGCGGGGTCGGCGGGGTCGGAGATGTGCGCCCCGCTGAAGCCCTCGCGCACCGCGCTCGCCGCGCCGGCGCGCCCGCTCGCCGCGACCGGGGTTCCGCACGCGAGCGCCTCCACGATCGGCAGTCCCCACGGGTCGAAGCGCGTCGGGAACACCAGCACGTCGGCGGCGGAATACGCGGCGCGCAGATCCTCCACGAAGCCGATCGCCTGCACGCCGTCGGTGACGCGATGCTGGACCGCAAGCGCACGCACGTCACCCGGCGCGACACGGCCCCCGACGATCAATCGCGAGCCGCGCGCGGCCTCGCGCACCAACCGGAACGCCTCGAACAGCGTGCCGAGCCCTTTGCGGCGCAGCTCCGTCGCGACGATGAACAGCACCGGCTCGTCTCCAACGTCCCACGCCGCCCGCATCCGCGAGCGACCGTCGGGGTCGAAGGAGAACTCTTGCAGGTTGACGCCGTCGGGCAGGATCGAGACGCGGTCGGCCACCGCCGGGTAGAAACGGCGGATGTCGTCGGCTGCCCACTGCCCGGCCGCCAGCACCTCCAGCGGCACCCCGCCGCCGACGATCTTGCGGTCCCACCACAGCACGATCCGGTGGTGCGGGTTCAGCCTGCGCCGCAGCCCTTCGGAGGTGGTCGCCGACCACTCGCGGTTGGCGACCTCCCACCACGACCGATGACACCCCGGGACGCGGAGCACCGCCGGCACGGTCACCGAGGAGCCGAACGCGACGATCGAATCGAGCTTGTGTCCCGCAAGCGCTTGGGTCGCCATCACCGGGAAGGTGGCCGCGCGCAACGCCACCTTGTTCTTGAAGCCGCCGACGCGCACGAACCGCACGCCGTCGTCGTCGGTCTCGCGCGTCACCGTCTGGGTGAACACGCTCACCTCGTGGCCGCGCGAGCGCAGGCCGCGCGCGTACTCGACGCTCACGCGCTCGAGGCCCGCGCCGCGGTGGTAGGCCGGTGTGACGATGCCGATCCTCAACCCTGCCCCCTGCGCGCCAGCTCGATCACGAGGTCCTCGATCTCGCGGACGTAGCGCGCGATGTCGAACCGCTCGAACGCCTTCGCGCGTCCCGCCGCGGCGATGCTACCCGCCCACGCCGGATCGGCGAGCAGACGCTCGACCGCGGCGGCCATCGCGGCGTCGTCGCCGACCCCGACGAGGATGCCGTTGGTACCGTCGTCGATGATCTCGGGCACGCCACCGGCGCGCGTTGCCACGACCGGCACCCCAGCGGCCATGGCCTCCACGTTGACCAAGCCGAAGGGCTCGTCGAAGGAGGCGAGGCAGAAGACGTCGAGCCCCGGCAGCAACGAGGCCACGTCGGCGCGCTGGCCGAGGAACTCGACCCGATCGGCGATGCCGAGCTCGGCGACGAGTCGCTTCAACTCCGCCGGATACGACGCGCTGAACCCGCCGACCACGTCGCCGATCACGAAGAAACGGGCGCGCTCCTGCAGTCGCGCGGCGGCGCGCAGGAAGACGTGCTGACCCTTCCACGGCTGCAGGCGCCCGACGATGCCGATCGCCGGGGTGTCGCCGGTGATCCCCAAAAGGGCGCGGCCGGCAACGCGATCCGGGGTGCGGTAAGGCTCCAGCGGGATCCCGGGCAGGATCACGCGCGACGGAGAGTGGCGCGCCGCGCTCGCCGCGCTCGAGCACACGACCAGGTCTGCGCGCACCGAGGCGGGCAGTCGATTGTCGATCAGATAGCGGTCCTGCCCGCGCGCGGGGCGGATCCCGTGGTCCCACCACGCCACGGGACGGCGCGCGAGCCGTGCGGCGGGCGTGCCGTAGTAGTGACCCTTCACCTGCCAGCTCAACACCACGTCGTGGGCGCGGGCCAGCCGCGCGAGGCGTTGCACGGTCAGCGCCCACATCCACACGTACCGCAGGCGCTGGGCGCGCAGGCGCACGACGCGAACGCCGGCTGCTTCCAGATCGTCGGTGTAGGGGCCGTCGGCCAGACAGGCGACCGTCGTCTGCACGCGTGAGGGGTCACAGCGGGTGAGGAACTCCAGCAACGACTCCTCCGCGCCGCCGCGCACCGGCGACGGATTGACGAGGAGCAGCCTGGTCAGATCTGGGGCCACCCGCCAAGGCTATCGGCGGGCATGGCTTCGGCGTTGGAGCCACCGAGCGCGCCGAGGGCGCCGCGGACGTTGTAGGCGAAGATGTTCAACAACTGGACGTCAGATTCGCCGACCTGCGAGCGGCCGTCGGTGTAGGCGCCAACGAGCAAGCCGACGCTTTCGTCGTCGCGCACGATCGGCGCGCATGCATACGAGGTGACCCCTTCGTAGGCAGGCAGCCACATCGGGGAGCGCCCGTTCGCCAGCGACACCGCGATCGCTCGGCGCTCCTGGAACGCCTCGCACTCCCACAGGTTCGCGTCGAGGTCGAGGCTGTCACCGGTCACCGGCGCGCCGTAGGCCGCCTGCAACTTCAGCTGCGCGCCCTCGGGCACGAACAGCATCGCGCGATGGAAACCGATCGTGCGGCGGATCTGATCGGGGATCATGCGCATCCGGTTCTCGATCGAGGCCTCGGCCAGCAGCTGCGAACGCGCGTAATAGATGCGGCGCACGCGCTCCTGGACCTCGTCGCCGAGCCCGGTGGTCTGCAGCGCTTCGTCGTCGCGCGCACGGTCCTGGACGGCATTGGTGATGACGTGCGCGAGGATGTGGTGGACGTCTTCGATGTGCTGGTAGCTGGAAGACTTGATGTGCAGCACGTGATGCGCGATCGCCGACACGGTGCCGCCGTCGAAGCCGACGAAGGCGACGGTGTCGCAGCCGAGCTCGTTGGCGAGCGCGATCGCGTTGACGATGTTGACGCTCATGCCCGACGCGGTGAACGCGATCGCCAGGTCGCCTGGGCGCGCGTAGTTGACGAGCTGCTCGCCGAAGATGTTGGTGTAGTTGGTGTCGTTCGCCCACGCGGTGACGAGCGAGGAGTTGTCGACGAGGTTGTGGGCGCGGATTCGCCGGCGGCCGGGCACGATCGCGGTCTTGGCGAGGTCGCATGTGAAGTGCATCGAGGTCGCCGCGCCGCCGCCGTTGCCCATCAGGAAGATCTGGTGATCCTTCGCGTAGGCCTCGTAGATCGTGTCGATGATCTCCTCGAGCTTGGTGATGTCGATGTCGCGCAGGATCCCTTCGACCGTGCCGAGGTACTGCAGGACGAAGTTGCGCGTCGTCATCGGAGCCTGGCTTCCGAGCCGACGTGCAAGGCTTTCTGCGCGAGTACCCAGATCGCCGCGTCGACGAGGTCGTCGGCGACGAAGTCCGGGCGGTACTGCGCGCCCTCGATCGCGGTGGCCGCGATGCCGCCGCGACCGGTCTTGACCAGGATCGTCGTGCATCCCGCGCGCGCGCCGGCCTCGACGTCGGTCAGCGCGTCGCCGATCACGAAGGAGCGCTCGAGCGAGATCCTGTTGCGGAACGCGACGTCGGTCAGCAGGCCGGGCTCGGGCTTGCGGCACTCGCACCGATCGTCGGGGTGATGCGGGCAGACCAACACCGACTCGATCTTGACCCCGGAGCCGTGGAACACGTCGAGCATCTTCTCGTGGATCACATCAAGCGTCCGGCGACTGACCATGCCGCGGCCGACGATCGCTTGGTTGGTGAAGACGTAGACGGGGACCTTCGAGCGCGTGAGTGCGGCCAGGGCCTCGATCGACCCGGGGATGAACGAGAACTCCGACCACGACTTCACGTGGTCGGGCCGGTTCTCGCAGATCACGCCGTCGCGATCCACGAACACCACACCGCGCTCAGCGCGGGACGAGATCATGGTCGGCTCCGATATCGGCGCACAGCGACACGCCCTCGTGGTCGATCCTCACCCTGCGCTCGCGCCACCCCTGCGATGCGAGGGTCATACGCACATCATCCTGGCGGTCCTCCGGGCAGTACAGCACGAGCGTGCCTGCGATCCCAGCACCCGCGAGCTTGCCACCGAGCGCGCCCGCCGAGCGGGCAAGAGCATAGACGCGCACGATCTCTGGGGTCGACAGCTGCGAGTTCAGGTGCTGTTTGGCCTGCCAGCCCTCGTGCATCATCTCGCCGACCCGGTGCAGGTCCCCGGCCTCGAGCGTCTCACGCATCGTGTAGGCCATGTCCTTGAGCTGATCGAGCGCGCTCATCGTGTCGGGGTCCGAGCTCGAGCGGCGCGCCTGCTCCTGCAGGACCCCGACGCTTGAGCGCCGCGAGCCGTTGTGGAACAGCATGATGCGGCGCTCGAGCGCGGTTTGGGTGTCGGAGTCGATGCGCAGCGGCGTGACGTCGACGCTGCCGTCGCGGAAGAACTCGATCATGTTGATGCCGCCGTACGCGCTGGCGTACTGGTCCTGCTTGCCGCACGCACGCTGTAGCACGCCCATCTCGATGCGGCATGCCGTGTCGGCGATCGCGCCGCGGTCCATGTCTTCGCCGATGAAGCGGGCGGCCGCTTGCACCAGCGCCACCATCAGCGAGCCCGATGAGGCGAGCCCGGCGCCGGTGGGAACCTCGCTGGAGGCAGCGATGCGTCCGCGCTCGATCCCGAAGTGCCACGCGACGGCCTTCTGGTACTGCAGGAACTCCTCGGCGAGGATCGGTGGGCGCACCCGGCGCGCGAACTGTGCCTCGGCGATCGTCTCGTGCGCGCCGGCGTCCAGCGAGACGAGCTCGAGGTCGGCGGTACGCGCCGACGTCTGCGCGTAGGCGTACTGGGTGATCGCGAAGGACACGACGGCGCCGCCGGCGCGCTCGTAGTAGGCGGGCAGGTCGGTGCCGCCGCCCGCGAGGGAAACTCGGGCCGGCGCACGTGCCACCACGATCGAGGACATGAGAGCCTCTCTATCCTTCTCTACCTTCTATCCACAACGACGCCCTACGGCACGAAGTGGCGTGAAGCCTTCCACTTACTCCGAACGGACTGATGTGCGCAGTACGCCCCTTTCGCGCATCTCCGCACGGGCCCCTTCGACGGTGCCTGCCTGAAGATCTTGATCCTTGAGCCACTGCCAGTACTGCGACCATACGGCTTTGAGGTCCGCGACCGGCTCCCACCCGAGCGACCGCAGCCTGCTGAGGTCACCGATCGTGTGGCGGACGTCGCCGACGCGGAAGGCCCCCGGCATCGCCGGCGTGCGCGGGTCATCGACGATCGCGTTGAGCGCATCGAGGACCTCGAGCACCGTGAAGGACCGCGCTCCCCCGACGTTGTAGGCGCGCCCGGGTGCGTCGGGGTGATCGAGCGCGATGAGGTTCGCCGCGACGACGTCGGAGATCGCGACGTAATCGCGCAGCTGCGCGCCATCCTCGAAGACGACGGGTGCGCTGCCGTGCAGCAAGGCGAGACACGCGGAGCGCAGCAGACCGCTGTAGGCGTTGCGCGGGGACTGGCCGGGTCCGTGCACGATCGCGTAGCGCAGCGCGGCGGTCGGGATGTCGTGCTGCGCGCCTAGGGCCAGCGCGGCGGTCTCGGCCGCGAGCTTGGAGATGCCGTAGGCGTTGCGCGGCTCGGCAAGGTCCTCGGTCGTCGGCACAGCCTCGACGGCACCGCCGCAGCGCGGGCAGCGCACGTCCCAGTCGCCGCGCCCCAATGCTTCGGGGGCGCGCTGGTCCGGCACGACCACGCCGTGGACCTCGCAGCGCGCCGCTCCTTCGCCGTAGACCGACTGGCTGGAGGCGATCACGACGCGGCGAACCGGAAGGGCGCGTTCCACGATCACCTCGTAGGCCAGCGCGGTGCCGGCGGCGTTCACGTGGAAGAAGGTCGAGAAGTCGGGGAGGTAGTCCTGGTAGGCGGCGAGGTGCACGACGGCGTCGATGCCGTCGAGGGCGCGCGCCCAATCCTCAGCGCGCCGGACGTCGCCGTGGAGGAATTCGACCGCTGCGTCGAAGGACGGCGTCGAGCCGGGGTGGTGGACCGGCTGGGTCAACGCATCGAGCACGCGGACGTCGTCGCCACGTTCGAGCAAGGCGCGGACCGTGTGTGCGCCGACGAAGCCGGCTCCGCCGGTCACAAGGACCTTCATCGGATCAGTGCCCGCGCAGGGCGGCGGGGATCGTGTGGAGGAGCAGCTTGACGTCGAGCCAGGTCGAGCGCTGACGGATGTAGTTGAGGTCCATCCGCAGCCGGTCCTCGAAGGAGGCGGTGTGGCGGTGCCAGACCTGCTGCATGCCCGTGATGCCGGGGCGCACGACCAGGCGCTGCTTCATGTGCTCGTCGTAGAGCTCGAACTCGTAATCCAGCGGCGGGCGCGGGCCCACCAGCGACATCTGTCCGCGGACCACGTTGATCAGCTGCGGGATCTCGTCGATCGAGAACTTGCGGATCCAGCGGCCGACGGCGGTGACGCGGTCGTCGCCCAGCAACTTGTAGACCGTCTCGCCTTCCATCTCCAGGCCGCCGTTCTCGCGCACGTAGCGCTCGATGAACTTGCGGTGCGCCTTGTCGTCCCCGTCGATCCGCATCGAGCGGAACTTGTAGTAGGTGAACGGCGCGGAGTCCTTGCCGTAGACGGTGCCCTTGTGGAAGACGGCTCCGCGCGACTCGAGCTTGATCAGGATCGCAACGGTCAGCCATACGGGGAGCCCCACCAGCAGGATCGCGAGCGCGACCATCAGGTCGATGGTCCGCTTGATCGCATGGTACAGCGG
>JBKJXT010000066.1:0-6518 GCA_046716205.1 Actinomycetota bacterium | reverse complement strand
ATCTCGTTGTTCACCGAGCAGTGCGCGCAGTACACCGGAAGCTCCGGCCGGCCGAAGGTGACCGGTCCTTCCGAGCGCAGCGTGAGGTAATCGCGTGGCGCGTCGTAGGCGCCTTCGTCGATGAGCTTGCCTCCCGACCCGCACCGGAACGACAGCACGTACTTGTCGTCGTCTTCGGTGAATGCCACCTCGGCACCGTTCGCCTTCATCGCGCGCACGATCCCCTCGGCGCGCTTGCGGGCCGAGACCTCTTGAGAGCCATCGCGACGCGCATGCAGGTACCGCTCCCCGAAGTCGCGCAGCGCCTCCTCAACCGCTTCCTCGCCCAACCGGCGCCCGATGAAGCTCAGCAAGGAGGTGATCCAGTTGATCGAGTAGTCCTTGTTCCGTGCGAAGTCGCTCGCCATATGCGCCACCAACCGCTTGGCTTCGGCGAGGTCACCCCGGTCGAGCGCCTCGTCGATCAGCGTCGTCGTCGGCGTCTGCATCGCGTGTGTATCCATCGGTTCCTCCCCTGGAGCTTCGAGCATAGGCGCGGTCGCGTTCGACGTTGAACCGAACCTAGACTTGCGCCCAGCATGAGTCTCTCTCGGTCCACCGCGATCGCCGGCGTCGGCGTCACCGCCTTCGGCAAGCTTCCGGGTCGCTCCGCGTGGTCGCTGCAGGCGGAGGCGGTCGCCACCGCGATCGCCGATGCGGGGCTCATCAAGGACGACGTCGACGGTCTGTTCACCGAGCCGCAGTTCTCCGAGCCCTTGCTGCTGCACGGCCACGTTCTGGGGCGGATGCTCGGCCTCAAGACCGATTACCTGTCGACCAAGTCGATCGGCGGCGCGACGGCCATCTCGTTGATCACCGAGGCGGCGCTCGCGATCGATGCCGGGCTCTGCAAGGTCGCGGTGTGCGTGTACGGGGAGAACGCCAAGACCGGCATGCCGATGCTGTTCGGCAAGGCCCAGATGGGCAGGGGACAGGCCGACGAGCTGGCGATCGGGATGGCTGGTGGTCCGGTGATGGAAGCGCGAAGCGCGATGCGCTACAAGCACGAGTTCGGCGTCACCGACGAGATGTTCGGTTCGGTCGCCATCGCGATCCGCGCACACGCCACGACCAATCCCAACGCGACCTATCGCGACCCGCTGACGATGGAGTCCTATCTCGCCAACCGCAAGGTCGCCGACCCCCTCCGCGTACTGGACTGCACGATCGGCGCATCAGACGGTGCGGTCGCGGTCGTGCTCACCAGCGCCGAGCGCGCCCGCGATTGCCCACACCCGCCCGCGTACGTGGCGGGCCTCGGCGCGGGCGACAACCTCGACGGCCTCAAGGACCCGACCCACTACACACACTTCGCCGGCGCCCGGTCCAGCGCTCGCGCCTTCGCGATGGCGGGCGTCACCGCGGGGGACGTCGACTGCGCGCAGCTCTACGACTGCTTCACCTCGACGGTGATGATCACGCTGGAGGACTACGGCTTCTGCAAGAAGGGCGAAGCAGGGCCCCTCGCCTTGGAGGGCGCGCTTGGACCAGGCGGCGCGCTGCCGACGAACACCAGCGGCGGGATGTTGAGCGAGGCGAACATGACGGGCTGGAACCACATCGCGGAAGCCGCGCGCCAGATCCGTGGAACCTCCACCTCACAGGTCCCCGGCTGCGAGGTTGTTGCCGTTAGCGGGCACGGGGGCTTCCAGGCCGCGCACGCCACGCTCGTTCTGAGCCGCGCGTGAGCACGCCGAACTGCCAGCTCCGTCAGGCTCGCCGGTAGGATTCGCGTCATGCCGCACACGCTGACCGACCTCGTCGCAGGGACCACGCCGACGGTCATCGAGGAGACCCGCCCGTACTGGGAGGGCACCCTCGTCGAGGAGCTCCGGATACAACGCTGCAAGGCATGCGGGCTGCGCCAGCTTCCCGGCGGGCCATGTTGCACGACCTGTCTGTCGCAGGACCTCTCCTGGGAGCGCGCCGCCGGCACCGGCACCGTGTTCAGCTTCACCGTCGTGCGCCACGCGTTCCACCCGTCCTTCGCCGCGGATGTGCCCTACGTCGTGGCCGACGTGGCGCTCGACGAAGGTCCGATCGTCACCTCGAACGTGACCGGGTGCGCGCCCGACGATGTGTCGATCGGCATGGTCGTGGAGGTTTGGTTCGACGCGCAGAGCGAGGATGCGTTCCATACCCCGCTGCGCCTCCCGAAGTTCCGTCCAAGGAGCGCTTGATGGATTTCAGCTTCACGCCAGAGCAAGAAGCGTTCCGCGACATGATCCGAGACTTCATCAAGCGCGAATGCCCGCCCGATCTCGATCGTCGGCTCGACGATGAACAGCGTTATCCGATCGAGCTGACCCCCAAGGTCGCGGCGACCGGGCTGCTGGGTCTGCCGTTCCCCGAGGAGTACGGCGGCACCGGCGGTGGCGTCATGGAGTTCGTGATCGCCGCCGAGGAGCTCGCCTACGGCAGCGCCGCGGTCGCCAGCATCTTCATCCTCCCAGCGTTCTTCGCCGGCGAGATGCTCTACATGAACGGCAGCGAGGAGCAGAAGAAGGAGTGGCTCCCCAAGGTCGCCGCCGGCGAGATCCGGGGAGCGTTCGGTCTCACCGAGCCCAACGCCGGCAGCGACGCAGTGCATATCGAAACGCGCGCGCATCAGGAGGGCGACCACTGGGTCATCAACGGCCAGAAAACGATGATCAGCGGTGTAGACGTCGCCACCCATCTGATGCTCGCAACGAACACCTCCCAGGGCGCGGAGTACTCGGGGATGACGTTGTTCATGGTTCCGATGGACACGCCGGGGATCCAGTACCGGCGCCTGGGCAAGATCGGCAGCGAGCTGATCGGGGTCTTCGAGGTGTGGTTCGAGGACGTGCGGGTCCACGAGTCGATGGTGATCGGCGGACCGGAGATGGTGAACAACGGCTGGATGCAGCTCATGAGGCAGCTCGACATGGAGCGGATCATGATGGCCGCGCAGTTCACCGCGATGGCGGCCCGGGCGACCGACGACGCGATCGCGTACGCGAAGCAGCGCGTGCAGTTCGGCAAGCCGATCGGCAAGTACCAGATGATCCAGGCGATCCTCGCCGACATGACGATCGGCGTGACCACGTGCCGCCAGATCACCTACTACGCGGCGTGGCTGAAGGCCAACGACATGCCGGGCGTGAACCTCGCGGCGTCGCAAGCCAAGATCTACACCACCGAGACCGCGCGCAAGGTCTGCATCGACGGGATGCAGGTGATGGGCGGATACGGCTACCTGCGCGACAGCGACATGCAGCGGCTCGTCCGCGACTCGTTGCTGGGCCCGATCGGCGGGGGCACGAACCAGATCCAGCGGCTCATCATCGCTCGAGAACTGGGGCTGATCTGATGCACCACGACATCGCGCCCGAGATCAAGGAGCTGTGTCAGGCGATCGCGCGGTTCATCGACACCGAGGTCGAGCCGCTCGAGCTGGAACACCGCGAGCTCATCGACTCCGGCGAGATCAACGCGCAGTTCTTCGAGATCTGCCGCGACGTGATGCAGCGCAGCATCAAGGCAGGGTTCTTCGCGATGTACATGCCCACCGACGTCGGCGGTCAGGGCCTGGGCGAGTACGAGATGTGTCTGGTGCGCGAGGTCATCGCCAGCCGGATGCGCTACACGACGATGCTCATGCTCGGGGACCTTCCGTTCGGGCCGAACAAGATGCTCTACCACCTCGCCGACGAGCAGCAGCGCGAGCAGTACCTGTTGCCGTTGATGCGCGGAGAGAAGACGACGGCGATCGCGCTCACCGAGCCCGATGCCGGAAGCGACCTCGCCGCCATCCGAACGGTCGCGCGCCCCACCGACGGCGGGTTCATGATCAACGGCTCCAAGCACTTCATCACCAACGCGCCGTTCGCCGACTTCCTGCAGGTGCTGGTGCGCGTCGAGGGCGAAGCCGGCGGCGGGTACAGCATGTTCCTGGTGGATCGGGGCGCCTACCGCGTCGGCGCGATCCAGCACTCCATGGGCGGCGACGACATCCAGTCGGAGGTGTTCTTCGACGACGTCTTCGTGCCCGCGAACAACCTCGTCGGCGAGCCGGGCAAGGCGTTCCACTACGCGATGGAGTTCCTCGGCAACGAGCGCCTCACGATGGCGTCCATCTCGATCGGGATGGCGGATGCGGCGTTGCGCATGGCGCGCGATTACGCCAAGCAGCGCGTCGCGTTCGGCAAGCCGATCATCGAGAACCAGGCGATCCAGTGGATGATCGCCGACTCAGACACCGAGCTGTACGCCGCGCGGGCGATGACCTACGACGCAGCCCAGCGCGCCGACGCCGGCGAGAACGTGTTCAAGGAGATCTCCATGGCGAAGCTGTACGCGACCGAGATGGTCGGTCGCGTCGTGGATCGCGCGGTGCAGATCTTCGGCGGCGCCGGCTACATGCGGGGCAACCCCGTCGAGCGGATGTACCGGCTGGCGCGCGTGTTGCGGATCGCCGGCGGATCGAGTGAGATCCAGCGCATGATCATCGCCCGCTCCAGCTAGAAGGCCTCGAGGAGATGTGCGATGGCGCCTTCTAGCACCTCGTCCCTGCCGGCGCGCACGCCGGCGATGGTCGGGCGAATCTCGATGTGAGGTTGGACCCCGACGCGCTGGAGCTGTCGTCCATCGGGCCAATGAACGTCGTGTCCGCTGAACGAGACGAAGACGTCTCCGGGGAGTTTGAGCATCGTGACATCGCCGTTCGCGCCCACGGTAGGGCTCCCGACGAACGTGACGTCGGTGGCTGCGGCGAGGAAAAGGCAGGTGTGCTCCGCTTGGCTGGCTGCTTCCGCGTTGATGAGCATCACGACTCGTCCGGCGTACGTACCGCCTTCCTCGCGCGGCGCGACCTGTTGCACACCGTGCATCTGTGGATCCCAATCGTCGTTCGGTGATGTGCGATGCGGCCTGCGGAAGCGCGTGGCTTGCGTCTTCTCTTGCGTGAGCATCGGGGCCAGCGTCCATGCGGTGCCGTTCGGATATCCGCGCATGTCGAAGATGATCGCGGGAGCGCTCCAGAGCTCCTGCATCGCATCCGCGGTCTCAGAGACCTGGAGTCGATCGAGATCGATGTAGCCGAAGCCCTCTGGCAAGAGGCAATGCACCGGTCGGAGATACGACCACCACTGTGCATCGTTCTTGGGTCCAAGCGAGCGTGCGATCTCAGCGAGGCGGATCGCGCCTTGGGCATCGCGGACCTCCAGGCGCACAGGGACATCGTCGCCTTGTGTGAGACTTCGATGGATCATGACGGAGTGTGCATCTGATGTTGAGGACACGATGACACCGCCGATGCGCGCCCGGCGGTCGGAGATCGGCTCATCGTCGATCGAAGTGATGACATCGCCGACGGAGAGCCCCGCCGCCTTGGCTTCGTCGCCCAGCATGACGACGACCGTCTCGCCTTCAACCTCGCGCAATCGGACCGGGGGCCAATGAAGGCCCTGCGCCTGTCGCAGAGGCGAGCTCATCACGTTCACGTGCGAGTCCTGTGCGAAGCGCGCCATGCGCACGAGCGCCAGCGCATAGGCGACATCGTCGTCCGCGGCGATCAAAGAGGGGAGCGCGTCGGGGAGCGCCTCACCCCATGGGCGGTCGAGGGTGTGGTGGTACGGGAAGAAGAACCGGATCACGTTGTCGAGAAGGAAGCCTGCGAGCAAGCGACCCTCGATCGTTAACGGAGCCTCGGGAAGCTTCCGTGCGACGGGTATCGGGAGATCGCGCGTCTTCGGCGCCGAGGGTTCGGGGCGGGGCGATGCCAGCAGGCGCAGCGCAGTATCAGTGACCTCGTCGTTGCTTGCGCCGGCCACCAACACGGCATCGGGCTCAGGGAGAGGGCCGACGGCCGCTTCGCTGACCCGGAGATGGATGGTCAAATCGCCGGCGGTGACGGGCTGGATGGTTCCAACCTGCATCATGTCGCCAACGAGCAGGAGGCGCGCTCGCCCAGACGTGCGCAACGCGAGACCGATGGCCGCGTCCGATCCGGCGTCGACGATCACGACGAGCGGGATCGCGCCGCCGCCGCTCGGTAAAGCCCGGATCACCTCGACATCCGAAAACTCCCAACCCGAGTAATAACCACCGCTCGTACGTCCGTGGTCGGTCGCGTAGCCGGAATGAAGCCTCGAGCGGAGCGGGAACATCGCAAGATCGTCGTCGAGCAGGGTAGAGACAAGATCGCCCAACATGTTCACGGGATCCGAGCTGAAGCCGCGAAGGTCGAGGACGACTCGATCCGCTCCACCAACCCTGACGATCGCTTCCTCGACACTGCGGTCGAACGAGACGTAGCCCTCGCCGAACGCCCGAGGCTGGATGGACAGCACGCCATCTACGGTCTGCATCGCGTTCGCCTCGACTTCGATCGAAGGCTCAGCGCCCACGACCCGAGTCGAAGGATCGCCGATCACTGTGAGGAGTTCATCGAGCGCTGCTCGGAAAGCGGCGTCGTCGTCGGCGGCTTGCACACCCGGGATCGCTTCGAGCAGCGC
>JBKJXT010000065.1:0-4341 GCA_046716205.1 Actinomycetota bacterium | reverse complement strand
GCGTAGAGGCGCACGGTCGAGCCTGCTTCAGCGCTCCCGTGGATCTTCGGCGCGTTGTTGTTCGCCCCTGACGCCGGGGTCGTGCCGGTGAAGGTCGGCGCGATCGGCGCGCTGGAGTCTTCGATGTAGGTGAACCCGGTCGAGCAGCCCGAAAGGTTGACGGCGGTGTCGCTCGCGGTCGCCGTGAAGGTCGTCGTGGAGTCGGCGGGCACCGTGACCCCGATCGAGAACGCACCGGTGCCGCCGGCGGTGGCGGTCCCGACCGCCGTTCCGTCGCATGCAGCCACGGCGTACAGACGCACGGTCGAGCCGGCCTCCGCGGTGCCGTTGATCGTTGGGTTGTTGTTGTTCGATGGGGAGGCAGGCGTCGCGCCCGTGATGGACGGCGTCGCCGGAGCGAGCGAGTCCTCAACGTAGGTCACCGATGTGCTCGAACATGCACCGACGTTGGTGCTCGGATCGGTGGCCGTCGCGCGGAAGGTCGTGCTGGAGTTGTCCGCGACGGTGACCACGATGGAGAACGCTCCGCCGCTTGCGACACCGGTTCCGGCAACCGCGCTGGAGCACGTCGCGTTGGTGTAGAGGCGCACCGTCGAGCCGGCCTCTGCGGTGCCGCTGATCGTCGGGGTGTTGTTGTTCGCCGGAGACGACGGCGTCGAAGTGGTCAAGACCGGTGCCGCCGGCGCGGTGGAGTCCTCGACGTAGGTGACCGAGGTGGTCGAGCATCCGCTGGGGTTCCCGGCTGGGTCGGTCGCCTTCGCGCGGAAGGTCGTCGACGAGTTGTTCGCGACGGTCACTTCGATCGAGAAGGCACCGGCGGAGGCGCTCCCACTCCCGGCGACGGCGCTGGTGCACACCGCATCGGTGTAGAGGCGAACCGTAGCGCCGATCTCGGCCGTCCCCATGATCGTTGGGTTGTTCTGGTTGGCCGGGGAAGCGGGGGAGGATCCGGTCAGCGTTGGTAGCGCAGGCGCGCTCGAGTCCTCGACGTAGGTGATCGACGTTGCGGAGCATCCGCTGAGGTTGCCGGCGGCGTCGGTAGCGGTGGCGCGATAGGTCGCGGTCGAGTTGTCGGCGACGCTCACGCCGATGGAGAAACTGCCGCCGGTGGCGACACCGCTTCCGGCCGACGTGCCCGAGCAGGACGCGCTGGCATAGAGGCGCACGGTCGAGCCTGTCTCCGCGTTGCCGCTGATCGTTGGCGCGTTGTCGTTGGCGGGCGAGGCCGGGGTCGTTCCGGTGAACGTCGGCGCCGTCGGGGCCGCGACGTCGTTGAACGTCGCCGTCACGGTGCGCGCCGCCGTCATCGACACGACGCACGCGCCGAGTCCGGTGCAATCGCCCGACCATCCGGCGAACACCGAGCCCGACGCCGCGGACCTGCTCAAGGTGACGCTGGTTGCGTAGGTAAAGACGTGGTCGCAATCCGAGCCGCACGAGATCCCCGCGGGCGAGGAGGTGACCGTGCCGGATCCGAAACCTGCCTTGATCACCGACAGCGCGAAGGATCCGACGCTCACGATCAATTGCGGGCTTCGAGCCTCCAGGGAGCTCCCCTGTTGGGCGACGGCTTCAAGGATGTAGGAGCCGGGGGTGGTGAACACATGGTTGAGCGTGAACGTACCGGTCGCGCCGGTCGATGCCGTACGCACGGAGGCACCGTTCACGAACAGGCTGACCTGTTGGGCCGGGACCCCGGCGCCAAGGAGGGCAACCCTGCCTGAGTACGCGGTGCTCGCGTTGGGCTCGACGGCGGTCGCGCCGGACAGACTGACGTCCATAGCGACCAACGCGGACGCTGGCTTGTTGGCGCCGAGCATCGCCACGACCAAGACAACCAGAAGCATGAACGACCGACTACGACGCATGTTGTTCCCCCATATCCCCAGGCCGAACCTGAGCCAGTCCGTGTCGCTGACGAGGTTCGCCCTTCATGACTCAGGGTCGTGGAGCGAGAACTGGTCGGCAATCTGGCGCGCCCTACTTCTCGGGTCGGGTTAACCCTCCTCCTCCCTTCTCCCTCCGCCCACCGCGCCACCGGCGTCTCGTGCGGCGGGGATCCGGCTGCATGCGGTCTCGAGACCGCGCACCACGGACCAGACGCCGGCGTTGCCGGTAGGGGCGACGGCTGCTTCGCCCTCACGGGCGGCGTCGCGCCCGGTGCGGGCCAGACTCTTGGTGCCGTTGATTACGTTTCATCCCGCTCGGCGGCCCGATCCGCGCTCCCGGTTACACCCGGCGCCCGACGAAACCCCGAGACACGCCATTGAGGTAGTACACGCCGACCACATCGCCTCGGTCGTTGAGTCCGTGCACCTCTGTCGCATCCGCGCCCGGGAAGTCGATCGTGGTCACCGTGCCGTTGCGCATCACGAAACCGTGGATCCCGTTGCCGTCCTGACACGTGCCCGCGAACTCACTCAAGTTGTTGATGTCGCTGATGCCGAAGTTGATGTAGCCCGATGGGACTTGGAGGGGCGACAAGGCGCCGCGGCGTACCGTGAAGAAACTGCCTGCGCCGTACCCAACCGTGGTGCCCATCTCGGTCGTGCCGCTGAAGTAGGTGGTCGCCGTGCCCGGCTTGGAGATGTTGGTGAAGGTTCCCTTGTCGTAGATGAAGCCTGGTCCTGTCCCACCGCCATCGTGGGCGAACCCGACCACGGGGCCCTGATCGGAGGCATCCTGCACGAACATGTTGCGACCTTCCTCTTGGAAGTCGGCGAAGTTCTGGCCGTCCTGCAGGTAGCCGATGAGCTGGCCGGTCACCCAGCCGCGCTGGTCGTACTCTCCGATGAATCCGGCGACCTTGCCTGAGTCGGTGATCGCTTGCGGGTAGGTCCAGTTCGCGCCGGGATGATCGATCGTGGAGTAGATGCCCTTGCTGAAGAGGAAGCCGTGGAGGTTTTCGGTCAAGTCGTGCGAGTCGCCGACCCCAGAGATCGCGTTGTTGTTCGCTCCGTAGCTGCCGACGATCTGCCCTGAGTTGTTGATCCCGCGCACCTGGGTCGCGCCGGCGCCTGGGAAGTCGATCGGCACGAAGGCGAAGTTGGGTGTCGGGAACGCGTGCACGCCGGACGGCACTAGGGCGGAGACCAGTAACGAACAACCGAGGATGAGACGTTTCATCTGTCGCTCCTTTGGAGATGGGCGGGCTTGGCGGTAGTTGCGATGCCGCACCCCGGCCGAGTTCGGGGTACGCGGGCGACTATCCGTTCGAACCATTCCGCCGCCGCCGCTAGCAGCTTGGGCAGGCAAGCTCATCGCACCCAACGGGCGCACCTACCAATGCGATGGATCGTTTCACGACTCCCCCTTGGTCGATGATCCGATGTCTACAGGGTCGGGGACCGAGGGCGGCGCAACAATCTTGCAGGCCCTACTTCTGTGGGGGGGTTATCCCGCTTTGCTCGATGGCGCCCGCAGGTCGTCGGCGTTGTCGGGTTCGGTGCGTTCTGCCGAGACGGGACTCGCTGGCACATCTGTGAGAGGGTCGCGCCCGCCGGCGAAAGGACGGGTGGTAGCATCGGAGTTCATGGCAGAAGGCGCAGTCCTCACGTACGCGGATCTCGCGGCGTTCCCTGACGATGGGCTTCGACGCGAGCTTCTCGATGGGGAACTCATCGTGAGCCCGTCTCCGCGGGTTCGCCATCAGCGGCTATCGATGCGGTTGTCGGCCGCGTTCTTCAATCATCTTCAAGCGCACGGGGGCGGAGAGATCTTCGCCGCCCCGACCGACGTTGTGTTTTCGGACGTGAACGTCGTCGAGCCCGATCTGCTCTTCATCGCCGACGCACAGCTCGAGATCCTGACCGAGAAGAACGTGCAAGGCGCGCCGGCGCTCGTGATTGAGATCGTCTCGGACACGCGCATGGATCGAGTGCGCAAGCGCGACATCTATGCGAGGTTCGGCGTCCCCGACTATTGGATCGTGGATCCCGACGCTGACCGGATCGAGGTCTACCAGCTCACCGGCGACCGCTACGGCAAGCCCCAGATCTACGAGCCGGGCGAGCGCTTGACCTACGCGCACCTCCAGGGCTTCGAGCTGGATCTGACCGCACTGTTCGCCCGCTAGGCTCCTCGCGAAGCGGAATGCCCCCCTCTGGCCGGTCTAGGTGGCCGGTCTTCGTTGACTCGTTCGAACGTTCACTCTTCATTCGTCCTGGAGAGGCTCAGCCCTGCCCAGCGAACGGCCGCGGCGGATACTCGAGCGACCTCACCGTGCCGCCACCTTGCGGATGCGTTTGTTGCCCCCGTCCGCGATGAACAGGTTGCCGGATGTGTCTAGTGCGACGCCAGATGGGTAGGAGAGCCGCGCGTTCGTGGCCGGGCCGCCGTCGC
>JBKJXT010000064.1:0-5445 GCA_046716205.1 Actinomycetota bacterium | reverse complement strand
CCTTCACTCCGGTCGACGCCCCAACCCGGACCCGTATCCTCGCGCTTGCCGAGCGAGAAGGGGTCGAGGTGAAGGACGTCCTCGTCGCCGATGCGAGCCGCCGCACCACCGCGCTGAACGCCTACGTCTCCGGCTTGGGCGCCTCGCGCCGGGTGGTGCTCTACGACACGCTGCTGCGATCGACATCGGCGGACGAGGTGGATCTGGTCGTGGCGCACGAGCTCGCCCATGTGAAGCATCGCGACGTACTCGCGGGGACACTGCTGGCAGTGGCCGGCGTCTTCGCCGGCGTGGTGCTGATCTGGCTGCTGATGCGAAGCGGCTCGCTCCTGCGATGGATCGGCGCCGATGGGCCCGGCGATCCACGCGTCATGCCGTTCCTCGCTTTCCTGATGGCGGCGGCCACGCTGGTCACGGCACCGCTTGCGAACGCCGTGTCGCGCCGGGTCGAGGCCCGCGCGGATCGAACGGCGCTGGAGGTGACCGGTGACCCCGGGACGGCGATCGCGCTCGAGGTGAACCTTGCGCGCACCAACATCGCCGACCTACGTCCGAACCGGGTGATCCGATGGGCATTCGCGACGCACCCGTCGACCCTGGAGCGCATCCAAGTGGCGCTCGATTTCGAAGCGAGCCATCGATGAAGCGCGTCCTGTTGGTAACCAACGATTTCCCGCCGCGAGTGGGCGGGATCCAGTCCTACCTCGCGAGCATCTACGGACGGCTGCCGGCGCACGGATACGAGGTGCGCGTGCTCGCGCCGGCGTTCGAAGGTGACGAGGCATACGATCGCGACGCGGGCATCGAGATCCTTCGCTGGGGTGGTTCGATGTGGCGGGGGAGCCCGTCGTTGAGCCGCCGCGTCGCCGAGCTGTCGCGCGATGCCGACGCGGTCGCGTTCGGCGCGGTGGTGCCCTCGTGCGTCATGGCGACGAAACTCGATCGGCCCGTCGTCGTGCACACGCACGGGTTCGAAGTCGGCTGGGCGCGCCTGCCGGCGATGCGTGCCATCCTCGCCCGCATCCTACGCTCGGGGTCTTTGGTGACCGTCGTGAGCGATTACACGCGCCCGTTCATCGAGCGTGCAGGAGCCGTCGAGACCCAGATGTTGAAGACCGGCGTCGATCTCGAACGGTTCAACCCCGACATCGATCCGTCCGCGGTGCGCAAGCGCTACGGACTCGACGACCGGCCCGTCGTGTCTTGCGTGAGCCGGCTGGTGCCCCGCAAGGGACAGGACCAGATCATCCGTGCGATGTCCGCGGTCGTGCGGGCGGTCCCCGATGCCGTCGCGCTCATCGTCGGCGGCGGAAAGTACGGGAAGGCCTTGCGTGAGCTTGCCATCGAGCGCGACGTCGATCGAGCCGTTGTCTTCACCGACGAGGTCGCCGACGCTGAGCTTGCCGCGCACTACGCCGCCGGCGACGTGTTCGCGATGCCGTGCCGCAGCCGCTACGCGGGTCTGGAGGTCGAGGGTCTGGGGTTGGTGTATCTGGAGGCGCAAGCGTGCGCGCGCCCGGCGATCGCCGGCGATTCCGGCGGCGCGCCGGAGGCGGTCATCGAGGGCGAGACGGGGATCGTCGTGGGCGGGCGCGACACGGCGGGGCTGGCGGATGCGCTGGCGCTGCTCCTTGGCGACCTCGACATGGCGCGGGGGATGGGTCTGGCGGGCCGGACCTTCGTTGAAGCCGAGCACGATTGGGCCCGCGTCGTGGCGCGTTACGCCGGCTTGCTCGAGCACATCTGACCGGCGACCCGTTGCGCTCGACGTGCGCGCCGGGCTATACCTATGACCCGTTCACGAGAGCCTGCGGAGGAGTCGATATGAGCGCGACCGTTATCTCCATGTTCCTCGACCGCTGCAAGAACACCCCCGATGCGATCGCCTTCCGTCGCAAGCTCGACGGCGAGTGGACCCCCGTGACCTGGGCGGAGTACGAAACCCTCGTCCGGCGGCTGTCCGCCGGGCTGCGCTCGCTGGGCCTCGACGCCGGCGACATGGCCGCGATCTTGTCGGCCAACCGGATGGAGTGGCACATCGCCGATATCGCGATCGAAGCACTCGGCGGGGTCACCGTGCCGATCTACCCGACCAACTCTCCGACACAGGTGCAGTACATCGCGCACCACTCCGAGTCCAAGGCGATCTTCGTCGAGAACGCCGCGCAGCTGGCCAAGGTGCTCGAGAAGCGCGCGGACCTGCCGAGCTTGCGCGCGGCGATCGTGTTCGACGGTGACGGCGTCTCGCCGGACGACTTCGTCACGACCTACGAGGCGCTGCTCACCGCCGGCGACAGCTTCGCCGCATCCAACGCGTCGGACTTCGAGGACCACGTCGCGAAGATCGAGCCGAGCCAGCTCGCAACGCTTGTCTACACCTCCGGCACGACCGGTCCGCCGAAGGGCGCGATGCTGACGCATTCCAACATCGTGTGGACGGCGGATTCGCTGAACAATGTGCTCGAGGGGTTCGGCCCCGGCGACCGCCGCCTGTCCTACCTCCCGCTGTCGCACATCGCGGAGCGCATGACGAGCCACTTCCTCGGCATCTTCCAAGGCGCGGAGACCTGGTTCGCAACCTCGATCGACACGCTGCGCGAGGATCTCGTCGCGTGTAAGCCGACGAACTTCTTCGGCGTGCCGCGCGTCTGGGAGAAGTTCTACGGCGGCATCACCGCGCTGATCGCTGGGCTGCCCGACGAACAGCGCGACAAGGCAGAGCAGGCGATCCAGCTCGGTCTCAAGCGCGTCGAGGCGCAACAGGCCGGAACCTCGTTGCCGCCAGAGCTGGAGGAGAAGTATCAGGAAGCGGACGCGGGATTGTTCGCGCTCGCGCGCGGGGCGCTCGGTCTCAATGAATGCCGCGCGATGATCTCAGGCGCGGCGCCGATCAACCCGGAGGTACTGCGGTTCTTCCACGCGATCGGCCTGCCGGTCGCCGAGGTCTACGGCCAGACCGAGGACAGCGGTCCCAGCACGATCAACCGCGTCGAGAAGGTCAAGATCGGCACGGTCGGTCCGGCCATCCCCGGCGTGGAGGTCAAGATCGCCGAAGACGGCGAGATCCTGGTGAAGGGCGGCAACGTCGGCCCCGGCTACTACAAGGATCCGATCTCGACCAAGGAACTCATCGACGAAGACGGCTGGATGCACTCCGGGGACATCGGCGAGCTGGACGAGGACGGTTACCTCCGCATCACCGACCGCAAGAAGGACCTCATCATCACCGCGGCCGGCAAGAACGTCGCGCCGCAGGTGATCGAGAACATGCTGAAGTACTCGCCGTGGATCAGCCAGTCGGTCGTGGTGGGCGACGCACGCGCGTACCTGATCGCGTTGCTGACGCTCGATCAGGAAAAGGTCACGTCGTTCGCCGAACAGAAGGCGATCCCGTTCGAGAGCTTCGCGGATCTGGTCAAGCATCCCGACGTCCAACAGCTGGTCGAGAATGCGGTTGCCGAGGTGAACCAGAACCTGGCGCGCGTCGAGCAGATCAAGAAGTGGCACGTCTTCGATCGCGACTTCGCGATGGATGCCGAAGAGGTGACTCCGACGCTGAAGGTTCGGCGCGCCGCGATCATGGCCAAGAACGCGGACCTGATCGAAGACATCTACGCGAACTGAAAGCACGCTCCAGCGCGAAGTGCTTCAGAAAGCCTTCACGTTGCTTCTTGCGTGCGCCTGTCTCGCGTGCACGCAAGCCGCGCAAGCGCCGGAGCCGTTGGTGCGCTACCTGGAAGCGCTGCGAAGCGGGAACCTGGCGACCGCCTACGAGCTCACGCAGCTGCCGATGCTCGCTCGCACGCGCGCCGGTGCGCCGCTGACCAAGGAGCACTTCGTAGCGTTCTTCGAGGCCGATCCGATCCGCGACTTCTCGATCGGTCGGGTTACCGAGCTGGAGATCCGAACGGCGGGAACGACACAGAGCAGCCCGTACTTCGAGGTAGACGTCACGCTCGTGGCGGCCACGGGGTCGCGCGCGGCGACACTAACGGTCGCACAGCCCGGAACCGTGCAGGTGGAGCCGGCGCGCGTGATCGTCGAGGCGGGGCGCGCCGTCACTTCGGTGGTGCTTGACGGCATCCGGACGCCCACGGAGCCCACACCAGCCGGCCGGAGGCTTTCGCTGTTGGTGCTTGACGGATCCCACGCGCTGCGGATCGGCGGAGCCAGTGTGCGCTTCGCGACATCGCCGTTGCTCGTCCTGGACGGCCCGGCGAGCATCGAGGGTGGGGTTCTTCGTTTCGACACGTGAAGCGAGTACGCTGTGGCGTCATGGACAGTTCGAACGTTGCCGTCATCGAGAAGTTCTACGAAGCGTTCAAGGCCCGGGACGCGGCCGCGATGAACGCGTGCTATCACCCGCAGGTGGTCTTCACCGATCCCGCGTTCGGATCGCTCGAAGGCGATGACGCGCGGGCCATGTGGACGATGCTGTGCGAGCGAGGCAAGGATCTCGCCGTGGAGTATCGCGACGTCACCGCCGACGACACGAGTGGGTCGGCGCACTGGGAGGCGCGCTACACGTTCTCGGCGACCGGCCGAGCGGTGCACAACATCGTAGACGCGCGCTTCGGGTTCGCCGACGGGTTGATCCGCACGCACGTCGACGACTTCGATTTCGGCCGCTGGGCGGGCCAGGCGTTAGGGCTGCCGGGCAAGCTCCTGGGCCGTACATCTTTCTTCCGCGGCATGTTCCAGAAGAAAGCTCGCGCGATGCTCGCGACGCGATCCGCGAAGTCTTAGCACGATCAGTTGGCAGCGGGAAGGGGATGCACCGGCTTTCCCGCGCGGGGAAGAGTCGTCCAAATCCCCCCTTCGTCGCCGAAGGTCGGGTCCAGCGTGCCGTCGGCCCCGAAGACGCAGGAGGTGTCCTCCGCTGGCGACGAGGCCGGGCGCCGGGAGCCTGCGCCGCCGGCGCGATAGCCACCGGTCCGATTGGACCCGGTCCCACAGCGCACGAGCTTCGATGTGGGCGCGGCAGTCGAAGTCACCCTTCGCGCCGAGTAGGTCAGCTCTCCGAGAGCATCTTGCGAATACGGCGATCAAGAAGCTTGTCGATCCGTCGCATCTCGCGGACCAGGCCGTGCTCGTGTATCGCGATCTGCTTCAGCCTCTGCTCGATGTAGTCGCGATCCAGATCCTCGTACCGTGCGGCCATCACGGCCAGCGCGGACATGTACTCGCGGCTGGTGTCGACGGGGCTCGCGGTGGCTTGCCTCAGCCGGTCGAGATACAGATCGTCGAGCCCTATGATCCGGGCTGCACCACCTGCGACGGGCTCGAGATGAGCGCGGGCGATCGTTCCGTCGATCGTTTCGTTCGGGAGTTCGATAGCGACGGTCGGGACATCTCCGTGGAACCAGTGACGACCTTCACGCTTGAACCCGAGGCTGCGAAGTCGAGACGCATCCGCCTTCGTCATGGGTGCGCACAGGTCGAGAT
>JBKJXT010000063.1:0-7142 GCA_046716205.1 Actinomycetota bacterium | reverse complement strand
TGGTCTTGCCGGTTCCGGCAGGACCGAACAGCAACACCGAGCGCAGGCGATCCTGCTCGATCATGCCGCGCAGCGTCGAGCCTTCCTTCAGCAGATGCCGTTGGCCGGCGAATTCCTCGAGCGTGCGCGGCCGCATCCGCGCGGCCAGCGGCGCGCCGCCGGGAACATCTTCGATCGCGGCGGCTGCGTCCTCGCCGAACAGCGACGGACCTTGACTGGAGCCTTTCGCCGGACTCACGTTATCGTGCGAAGGCCCAAGACCTTCAGGGCTTGCGCATCGACGGGCGTTGGCGCGCCGGACATCGGATCACTGCCGGACTGTGTCTTGGGGAACGTGACAACATCTTTGATGTTGTCCGACCCGAGCATCTGCATCACGACGCGATCGATCCCACATCCGATCCCGCCGTGCGGCGGCGGTCCATATCGGAACGCGTCGAGGAAGAACCCGAACCGCTGCTCGGCCTCCTCTTTCGAGATGCCGAGCGCGTCGAACACCTTGGCCTGAAGGTCCGGTCGATGGATCCGGATGCTTCCGCTCAACAACTCAAGGCCGTTGACCACCAAGTCATACGCCAGGGCGCGCACCTGGGTCGGCTCACCTTCGATGTCGCCGGTGAAGCTCGTGAACGGATGGTGGATCGGGTCCCACCGCTGCTCGGTGGGGTTCCATTCGAAGAACGGATAGTCGATGACCCAGCAGAACTTCCATCCTGCGCCTTCGGTCATGCCGCGCTCCTGCGCGAGCTGCATGCGGAGTGCGCCGAGGACGGGGTTCACGACGTCGGCCTTGTCGGCCATCATCAAGACGAGGTCACCATCGCCTGCAGAGAACCTTTTCTTGAGGCCTTCGATCTCTTCGGGCGCAAGGTGCTTGGCCAACGGAGAGTCGATCTCACCACTCGGAAGGAGCTTGATCCAGGCGAGACCCTTGGCGCCTCGCTCCATCGCACTCTGTTCGAGCTTGCGCAATTCGTTGTGATGCATCTCCGCACCTCCCGGCACGGCGAAGCCTCGCATCACTCCTCCGGATCCAATCACCTGGCGGAAGATGCCCAACGATGTGTTGACAAAGACGTCGCCGACATCGCTGAGCTCCATGCCGTAGCGAAGATCGACGTGATCGGTACCGAAGCGCCTGATGGCATCGTCGTAGGAGATCCGGGGGAACGGGACCTCGACCTCTGCGCCGACGCACGCGCGCCAGAGATGGATGAACAAGCTCTCGAGGAGCTGCAGGACGTCCTCCCGCTCGACGAAGGACATCTCGAGATCGAGCTGAGTGTGTTCGAGCTGCCGGTCGGCACGCAGATCTTCGTCCCGGAAGCATCGCGCGATCTGGTAATAGCGCTCGAAGCCGGCCACCATCAGCAGCTGCTTCATCATCTGCGGCGATTGCGGAAGTGCGTAGAAGGAGCCGGGCTGCAGGCGCGAGGGGACGAGGAAGTCGCGCGCCCCCTCGGGTGTGGACTTGAACAGGATCGGCGTCTCGATCTCGCAGAAGTTGCGCTCGTCGAGATAGGCCCTGATCTCTTTCAGCACCGTGGCACGCAGCCTGATCGAGCGCTGCATCTCGGGGCGGCGGAGGTCGAGGTAGCGGTACTTCAGCCGCATGACCTCGTCGGTGTCGATGCCGTCTTCGATCAGGAAGGGCGGCGTCTCGCTGGGCGAGAGAACCTCCGCCACCGCGCACTTCACCTCGACCTCACCGGTCGGAAGCTTGTCGTTGACGGTGTTCGCCGATCGCGCCGCGACCTCGCCGTCGATCTTCACGCAGAACTCACGTTGCAAGGTGTTCGCGACCTCGTAGGCCTGTGGCGCTTGCTCGGCGTGCACGACGATCTGCACCGTCCCGCTCGCGTCACGCAGATCCAGGAAGATCACCTTTCCGTGATCACGACGGTGGTGCACCCACCCGGCGAGCGTTACCGTCGTGCCGGCGTCGGATACGCGCAGTGCTCCACACTCGTGCGTCCTCATCATCTCGAACGTTCCTCCAGCCATCGCGGTACCTCGGCCAAGGCCACCTCGGCCTGCTCGCCGGAGTCCATGTCGCGAACGGTCGCGACCCCGTTCGAAAGCTCTTTCTCGCCGATCAGCGCAGTGAAGCGCGCGCCGAGCCGGTTCGCGTGCTTGAGCTGTGCCTTGAGTCCCCGCTCCACGTAGGCGAACTCCGCAGAGATCCCGCGGGAGCGCGCCTCATTCGTCATCGTGATGCCGGCGGCGCGCGCCCCGTCGACGATGGGAACGACGAACAGGGTCATGCGCGACGTCGCCGTCGGCGCGCCGGCCGCCTCCGCCGCCAGGAGCACACGCTCGATCCCGCTGCCGAACCCGATGCCCGGCAGTCGCGGGCCTCCGATCGACTCGCTGAGTCCGTCGTAACGGCCGCCGCCGCACACCGTTGACTCGGCGGCTTCCAACAACCCGGTCTGGAACTCGAAGGCGGTACGCGTGTAGTAGTCGAGCCCGCGCACCAGCCTGGGCGCGATCTGGAACGCGATGCCTGCGTCCTTCAGGTAGGTCTGCACCGCGTCGAAGTGGCCGCGGCAGTCCTCGCACAGCTCCGCCTCGATCGACGGCGCGTCGTCGAGGATCCGCTGGTCCTGCTCCACCTTGCAGTCGAACACGCGCAACGGGTTCGTCTCCATCCGGCGCTGACAGTCGGCGTCGAGCTCCTCGCGATGCGCGCGCAGGAACACAACGAGTTTCTCCATGTACTGAGCGCGGCATCCCGGGTGCCCGATCGAGTTCAGCAGCAACGTCAGGTCGGTGATGCCTGCGGCTTCGAGCATCTGGCGACCGATGCCGATCACCTCAGCGTCCACCGCAGGGTCCTCGGTCCCGATCGCCTCGATGCCCAGCTGGTGATGCTGGCGGTACCGGCCCTTCTGCGGGCGGTCGTAACGGAACATCGCCGCGGAATACCACAGCTTCACCGGCAGCCCGGCTTCGTGGACGTTGTTCGACAGCACGGCGCGCATCACCGGCGCGGTGCCTTCGGGACGCAACGTCAGCGAGTTCTCGCTGCGGTCGGTGAACGTGTACATCTCCTTGCCGACGATGTCGGATCCCTCACCGACGCCGCGCACGAACAGCGACGTGTCTTCGAACATCGGTGTGATGATCCGGCGGTAGCCAGCACGCTCGAAGATCTGCGCGCCGATCCTCTCGTGCTCCTGAAAGCGTTCGGAGAACGGCGGGAGGATGTCTTGGGTGCCGCGCGGGCGCTCGATGCTCATATCCCGAGCACCCTCGGCAGATCGCCGCGAGCGTCGGCCAGCACGAACGGGTTGGTGCGGCGCTCGACGCCGACGCTGGTTTCTGGGCCGTGGCCACTGATGATCGCGATGTCGTCGTCCAGCGGCAGCACGACGCGGCGGATCGAGTCCATCAGATCTTCCAGCGAGCCGCCGGGGAAGTCACTGCGCCCGATCGAGCCGGCGAAGATGAGGTCGCCGGAGATCAAGATGCCGTCGGTGAGGAAGACGCAGTGGCCCGGCGTGTGTCCGGGTGTGTGGCGCGCCTCAAGCCGCACGCCGCCGAAGGTGAAGACGTCGGAGTCCGCGATGTCGCGCACATCGGAGGGGATCGGGACCTTGAACTCCTCGAGACCCAGCCGCCCCAGCGCCGCGCCGGGGTCGTCGAGCATGTAGCGGTCGGCCGGGTGGATGTAGGCCGCCACGCCGGCGGCATCGGCGACGGTACCCGCTGCCCAGATGTGGTCGATGTGCCCGTGGGTCAACAAGACCGCCTCCAGGCGCAATCCGAGCGCGGCGAGGCGCTCGGTGACGACTTCCTCGGCGGTCTGGCCGGGATCGATGACGACGGCACCCTCGCCCTCACGTGCGGCAAGGATGTAGGTGTTGGACTGGAAAACCCCGAGCGTGTAGCCCTCAACGATCATGGTCGGGCATCCTACCAACGGCGCCGGTCGGGCCCGCGCGAGTTCCCGGGCGGCACATCAGAAGGTCTTCTTGGAGTCCAGCAGGATCGTCACCGGCCCGTCGTTGACGAGTTCGACGTCCATCATCGCTTGGAACCTGCCGGTCTCCACCCGCACACCCGCGATGCGAAGCGCGGCACAGAACGCCTCGTACAGTCGGTTGGCATCCTCGGGGGCCGCCGCATCGATGTAGCTGGGACGCCGGCCCCGACGCGCGTCACCCAGCAACGTGAACTGCGACACCGCCAGCACCGCCCCGCCGATCTCGGTGAGAGAGCGGTTCATGACGCCGTCGTCGTCGCGGAACACGCGCAGGGTCCGAACCTTGTCCGCCATCCATCGCACGTCGTCATCGCCGTCTCCGTCGGCCACGCCGAGCAGCACGACCAACCCGTGAGAGATCGATCCGGTCGTTTCATCGGCCACACGGACCTCGGCGCGCGAGACGCGCTGGACGACGGCCCGCACTAGGACGAGGCGTTGCGGCCCTGGCCGGGCACGATGCGCGACGCGTCGTATACCGCGTTCACCCGCTTGATCTGGGTGAGGATGTGCTGCAGGTGTCCGGGGTCGGCCAGCTCGACGTTGAACTGCAGCGTCGCAACTCGCGTACGGGCGTCGGTGTGCGAGGAAGAGCCGAGGATGTTGACCCCCATCTCCGAGATGGCATTGGTGACGTCACGAAGCAGCTTGGTCCGGTCGAGCGCCTCGACCATGATGCCCACCGTGAACGAGCCCTTGCGCGCAGCATCCCAGTGCACCTCGATCGAGCGTTCGTGCGCGATCTCGAGCGCCTTGGCGTTCGGACAGTCTCCGCGATGCACCGACACGCCTCTGCCGCGCGTCACGAAGCCGACGATCTGATCCTGTGGCACCGGCGTGCAACAGCGCGCCAGACGCACCAGAACGTCGTCGACGCCCTCGACGATGACGCCATGCTCGGAGGGCGCGCGCAGCCGGACGGGCTTGGGAACCTCCAGCGCCACGTCTTCGTCGCCGGATGTCTCGTGCTCCAGCCGCTCGACGACGCTACGCGCCGACACGCGTCCCTCGCCTATCGCGACCTCGAGCGCCTCGACGGTGCCGAAATGCAGCACCTTGACGACCGAGAGCATCAAGCCGCTGGTGATCGTCGCCTGGACCGGTATCCCGGCGCGCCGCAGCGCCTTGGTCAGCTCGTCACGTCCGCGCTCCAACGCGTCTTCGCGCGCCTCGCGCGTGAACCACTGCCGGATCTTGTTCTTGGCGCGCGATGTCTTGACGACCTTCAGCCAGTCGAGAGACGGCGCGGCATCGAGCGCCTTGGATGTGATGACCTCGATCGTGTCCCCGGAATTCATCTCGGTCGTCAGCGGCACGAGACGTCCGTTGATGCGCGCGCCGACGCAGCGATGACCGACGTCGGTGTGGATCGCGTACGCGAAGTCCAGCGGCGTCGACCCCACCGGGAACGCGCGGACGTCGCCCTTGGGCGTGAACACGAACACCTCGTCCTGGTACAGGTCGATCCGCAAGCTCTCCATGAAGTCGCGCGGGTCGGAGAGATCCTTCTGCCAGTCGAGCATCTGGCGCAGCCACGCCATGTCTGCCTCGTCGCGCGCGTGCTTGCCGTCCTTGTACTTCCAGTGCGCGGCGATCCCGTACTCGGCCGTCTGGTGCATCGTCTCGGTGCGGATCTGGATCTCCAGCGGCTTGCCGTTCGGGCCGACGACCGAGGTGTGCAGCGACTGGTACATGTTGAACTTGGGCATCGCGACGTAGTCCTTGAAACGCCCCGGCACCGGCTTCCACAACGCGTGGATGAGGCCGAGCGCCGCGTAACAGTCCTTCAATGATTCGGTCGTGACGCGGATACCGACGAGGTCGTAGATGTCGCCGAACTCACGCCCGCGTACGACCATCTTCTGATAGATCGACCAGTAGTGCTTAGGCCGTCCGCTGATCGCGGCCTTGACCTTCGACATCTTGAGCGCGTCGGAGAGCTCCTCGATCACGTTGTTGATGATCTCCTCGCGCTCGGGCTGGCGCTCCTCGACCATGCGCACGATCTCATCGAACTGCTTGGGGTGCAGCGTCGCGAAGGAGAGGTCCTCGAGCTGCCACTTGATCTGGTGGATCCCGAGCCGATGCGCAAGGGGCGCGTAGATGTCGAGCGTCTCGCGCGCCTTCGCCTCCTGTGTGTCGCGCGAGAGATGGCCGACGGTGCGCATGTTGTGGAGCCGGTCGGCAAGTTTGATCAACAGCACGCGGATGTCCCGCGCCATCGCGATGATCATCTTGCGGATCGTCTCGGCTTGGTGGGCTTCCTTGGAGGTGAACGTCACCTTGTCCAGCTTGGTGACCCCGTCGACGATGTGGGCGACCTCCTCGCCGAACTCGGCGGTGATGTCGTCCACGGTGAGGTTTGTGTCCTCGACCACATCGTGCAACAGCGCGGCGACGATCGTGGCGGTGTCAAGGTTCATGTCGGCGAGGATCGCGGCAACTTCGAGCGGGTGCTCGATGAACCCCTCCCCCGACGCGCGGAACTGGCCCTGGTGGGACTCCGCGGCGTACCCGTAGGCGCGCTCGATCAACTTCAGGTCGGCCTTGGGGTTCGAGGCTTTCACGGCTCGCAGGACGGCCTCGAGTTTGGAGGCTGGCTCGGTATCCAGCGGGCGCAGGCGCGAGAGAACCCCTCTACGCTTCTGATCGGGCGATCCCGGCCTGGCCTCCATGGGCCAAGTGTACTCGGCGCCTAGTAGTGCAACAGCGACAAGATGTTGTATGCACCCAGCAGCTTGCGTCCTTCGAGGAAGTCCAGCTCGATCGCGAACGCCATGCCGACCACCACGCCGCCGAGGCGCTCGACCAGGCGCGCCGTCGCCAGGGCGGTGCCGCCGGTTGCGAGCACGTCGTCGACGATCGCGACACGCTCGCCGGGCGCGATGGCGTCGCGGTGGATCTCGAGCGTCGCCTCGCCGTACTCCAGGGCGTAGGACTCGGCTTCGGAGGTATGCGGCAACTTGCCTGCCTTGCGTACCGGGATGAATCCGGCAGCCATGAGGTAGGCGACGGGCGCCGCCACGATGAAGCCGCGCGCCTCGACGCCAACGACCTTGTCCGCCGTCCCGCGCCCGAGGCCCACGACCAGCTCGTCGATGAGGGTCGAATACGCGACCGGATCGGCCAGCAGCGGGGTGATGTCCTTGAACAC
>JBKJXT010000062.1:0-2586 GCA_046716205.1 Actinomycetota bacterium | reverse complement strand
GGACGCGACGGCGGCGCCGTGCAGCAGACCGACGACGCCCCATCGCAGTCCCGCTACGGGATCCGGACGCTCGAGCGAACGGGTCTGCGTCACACCTCCGACGCAGAGGCGCTCGACGCCGCGAACGCGCTGCTGACTCGCTACCGCGAACCGCAGCTGCGCGCGACCGACATGCGCCTCGAGGCCCACGCTGACACCGGCGCGCTCGTGCAGGCGCTGACGCGAGACATCCACTTCGATCGCGTTACCGTGCGCAAGCGCCCTCCCGGCGGCGGGACGATCACCCAAGAGGTCCACGTCGAGGAGATCCGCCACGACGTCGCGCCGCAGCGCTGGCGCACGACCTACTCGCTCTCCCCGGCCGACCCGCTCACCTACTGGCTGCTGGGCGACGCGGTCTTCGGCGTTCTCGACACCACGACAAGGCTTGGCTACTGATGAGCGTTCACTTCGTCGACGCGGACACCGGCTACCCGGCCGGACCGGGCGATGCGCCCGAAGCGCCGGCGCGGATCCTGCGTCGAGCTTGGCCGCATCACCTTGCCGCCTACCGCGAGCCCGTTGGCTTCGCCACAGACATCGTCGCGCGCGCGCGCCTTGAGCACGGGCGCTGGCTGGTGGACTGCCCGCTGCCTGGCTGCGCCGGCGCGCAATACGCGAGCAAGACGCACCGACAGTTTCACTGCGTCGACTGCCTGCATCAGGCCACGCCTGCAGAAGGTCGATGGATCCGCGTCAAGTGGCCGGCGAACGTCCTTGAGATCGAGGAGGCGTTGGCAGAACGCGACCGCCCCGGCAACCGGAACTGGATCCCCGGCGAGACCGTGGCCGCGCTGCGCGCGCAGACGCGCGCCGCCGCGACGATCGCCATCGCGATAGCCGCAGCGCCCGAGATCGCAGCGCCGCTGCAGGGCGGACCGGACACGGCTGCGCTGCTCGAGCCCGACGCGGCGCACGCCCTGCCCGAAGGGAGCCTCTGATGGCCTGGACCGCGCCGCGAACGTGGGTCACCGGCGAAGTCGTCACGGCTGCGCTCATGAACACACACGTGCGGGACAACCTGGCAGACCTGCACCAGATCGGATCGCTGTTCCACATGACCGAATACCTCATGTCCTCGGACCTAACGCTGACGACGACGGAGGTCGACATCCCAGGCCTGACCACCGGCGCCGTCGCGACTCCAGGTTCGCACCGCTACCTCGTGGTCCTGTCGGTCGTGTTCATCACCAACGTGGCTCAGTCGGGCGCGGACCTCATCGCCTACTTGAACGTCGGCGGCACCAACCGCGGACCCAACATCCGCATCGAGGATCACGGCGACCTCGTTCAGGACCACACACAAACCATGGTCTGGTCCGGTACGCGCTCGGACACCTCCATCACCTACAAGGCGCGCGCCGAGAAGGACAACGCCGGCGGGACGCACCTAGTGCAGTCCGCGAACAGCGTGATGTGCGTTGCACTATGGAGCGCGACGTAGGAGGAGGACCATGGAACGAGAGTCTCGCCTGCTGGATCTCGACATCCGAGGTCTCATCGGGCTGATGTCGGTGGCCGGACTGTTCGGCGTCGTGTTCACTCAGCTGGGACAGGGCGTGCCCGTCACCATCCCGCCGGAGGTGGCCGGAACCGTGGGGGCGACCATCGGTTTCTATTTCGGCGGCAAAGGTGCGGGGGTCGGGAACGAGGCTGTGCAGGCCGCGCAAGGCATGCGGCTGGAGGAGATCCATGCGCTAGTCAACTCCCGCCTCGACGAGGCTCTCTCCACCATCGCGGACCAGAAGGTGGCCCTGGCAGACCTGACTGCCGCGCTCAGGCAACCGAAGGGTGGCGGTGCGCGATGAGGCTGCCTCTCGATGGAACATGGGAGATCCGAAGCGGCAAGCTCTATCGCAACGGCGCGCTCATCCGCCGTTCGTTCTTCGACGCGCGCCCGTCGGGCTACCACGGCGCCGTCGACATCAGCTGCGCCACCGGTACCAAGCTGCGCGCCTGGGACGACGGGACCGTGCACCGGATCGGCGACGAAGGCGGTCGCGGATTCGGTCGCTACGCCTCGCAGACGTTCCACATGGCGCGCGCCACGCGCGAGGTCTTCGTCGCGCACCTGCGCGGCTGGGAGGCCAAGCGCGGCGAAGCACTGACCGAAGGTGAGATCTGGGCGATCTCAGACGACACTGGCAACAGCTCCGGACCACACGTGCACATCGAGATGCGCGCGAAGGTCGACGACTACGACCGCTCGAGCCGCGTCGATCCGTACTGGATCCTGTACTGGCTCACCGAGACCAAGCTCGGACGCACCGAGCACCGCAACCCGTATCCCGTGCCGCCCGAAGACATGCGCCCGGTGCAGCGCGGCGACCGATCGCTGTATGTGATGTGGGTGCAGTGGGCGCTCGGCGTCGCGATGATCGATGGGCGCTTCGACGTGAGTCTCGAGGCCAAAGTGCGCGCGTTTCAAGAGAAGCGGTTTGGCTACTCGACGGGCAGGACTGGTCCGAAGACCCGCGCTGCTCTGGTCGCCATCAGGCGCACAACCGGCCTCGCGTAGTCCCCTCAGCTCGGAGGTGGGATGCCGAG
>JBKJXT010000061.1:0-3950 GCA_046716205.1 Actinomycetota bacterium | reverse complement strand
CCGGTCGCATTGTTCATCCCCGCGGGGGCGTTCGGGCAGATCCCGGGGCAGGGGTTCGAGCAGATCGGCAAGGCGTTGACCTTTGGCCGGCCGCGGCTGCAGCAGACCACGGTCGAGAACGTCCTGGGCATCACGATCGACCGTACCGTCGTCGTCGACGACGTGACGCTGGGCACAGTGGTGGACGCGCTCGGAGGCATCGACGTGAACGTCGAGGAGGAGCTGTACGACACCGACGAGATGGGCCGGCGCATCCTCGCGTTCTCGTTGGGGCGCCAGCACATGGGCGGCGCGACCGCGCTGGCGTACATGACGGTGCGCGGTGATGGCGTGACGGAGCTATCTCGCTTCGTGCGCATGCAGAAGGTGTGGCTAGGGATCTTCGAGGCAGCAGGGCCGGGCGGTGTCACGCTCGGCTCGGCGCTACGGGCGCTGCCTCCCGAGACACTCTCGCAGTCCGACGCCACGGCGCTCGCGACGCTGTTCCAGGCGCTGGCGACCCGCGCTCCTCAGTTCCAGGGACTGCCCGCGGAGTCGGTCGGCAGTGGTGGAGACGAGGCCTACAAGGTCGACGATGATCAGGTCGCGGTGATGGTAACGAGGGACTTCGCGGGCTCGATCGCGCCGGGAGTCACGCCCGGACAGCGTCCTCGCGTCGAGATACGCAACGGCAACGGGGTCCCCGAGTCGGGCGAGCGTGTCGCCGCTTTGCTGGTGCCTGCGGGGATGAACATCGTGGTCACCGGCAACGCCCGGTCGTTCGATTTCGCCAAGACGCGGGTAGTCGTTTATGGCGATGATGAAGCATCGCTTACGCTGGGACGGAAGATACGGGAGCTACTCGGCGTTGGCGAGGTTGAGGTCGGGACGCGAGGGCAAACCGTCGTGGACGTGACCGTGGTCGTTGGAAGAGATCTCGTTCGGAGGAGTTAGCGCTGCCGAAACCTAGAACGCTTCAACCGCGCACGTTGGCGATCCGGGCCGCACGCGCGGCAGCAGAGAGGCAGGCGCGCGACATCCGTGTTCTCAACGTCGGCGACATCATCGCGATCACCGACTTCTTCGTGATCGCATCCGGCGCGACCGACCGCCAGGTTCGAGCGATCGCGGACGCCGTCGAGGAAGAGCTGCGCAAGAACGGCCGCAAGCCGATGCGCCGCGAAGGGGAGCGCGAGATGCGCTGGTTGCTTCTGGACTTCGGCGACCTCGTCGTGCACGTGTTCACCGATGAGGATCGGATGTTCTACGACATCGAGCGTCTGTGGCGCGACGCACCGGTGGTGAAGTGGGAGCCGGCCGCCAAGAAAGACACCGGCCCGACCGCGATACGCACGACCGCGGGATCCTCCAAGCGCTAGGCGCGCACCGCTGACCGGCGACTCGCCGTGACCTGCGTGGTCTGTGCCACGAGCACCAGCGCACATACCAGCACCACGACGGTCTTCTGCCACCAGTTCCAGCCGCCTGCGCCGAACAGGAACGGGCTCAGGATCGGACCGGCGACCAGCGCCAGCGCCGCCCCCGACGGCAAAGGATCGATCTTCAACGCGGCGACCAACGGGGCGACCACGAACAGCACCGTCCACAGGATCGGCTCCGCGTTGTCGACGATGTGGCGGAACAGGCCGGCGTCGAGAGCGTCCAGGCGCGCGTTGCGTGCGGCGACCAGGTCGCCTAAGGCCCACAGCGTCGCGGCCATCGACGGCGCGAGCAGCATCGTGCGCCGCTTGCGCGCCGTCTTTCGGGCGACACGGATCTCGGCCTGCTGCAGCATCTGCTCGCCGTAGGTGATGGACATCGCGAGCAGATGGTAGCCCCCGACACCGACAACATCTGGGAGGCCGGAGGCCTAGAGGGCTGCGACCAGGATCCATTGCCAGGTCATGGTGGCCGTGTTGCCTCCGTGGTCGGTCATAGACGCCGTCGCGACGTAGCGGCCGGGTGGCTGGCCGGCCAGCGAGAACCCGGTGGCGCGGAACACTCCCGCGGAGAGGTCGAAGAACGCCCCGCCCTTCTGCGTCACCGGGTCGAACTCGTTCTGGCCCTTCGTCGGGTCGTAGTCGTATCGCAGCGTGCGCTCGTCCGGGTAGTAGACGCGTACCTTCAGCGATCCGGGCACGAGGTCGAGCTGTCCGTCTGCGTCGGTGATGCGGAAGCCGACGTGGGGCAGCGAGTTCGGCGATGTCAGCGACGATCCGACGATCACACCGCCGGTCGCGCCACTGCCGAGATTGCCAGGCGCGACCGAGGTGATGGTCGGGGTCTGGCCTCCGCGGTCGGTGATGGTCAGCCTGAACGACTGCGGCGTCGTCGTCGTGTTCCCGGCGAAGTCTGAGATCGTGAACCCGAAGTAGTAGTTGCCGAGCGCCAGCGGCGAGCGCGGGAACCAGATGATCGTCGTGGTGTTCAGCACCGGGTCGATCGCGGTGCATCCTGCGGTGAGGTTCGGGTCGGTGCACATCTTGCCGTTCAGCGAGAACGGATCGAGTCCGCTCTTCGCGCCGTTGGAATGCTTGTCGCACACGCCGAGGGTGACGATCGGCTGGGGGTTCGTCGTGCCCGGGGGAGAGCCGGGCGAGAACCCGTTCGCAACGAAGCCGGGGCCGCACTTCGCCGTGCTCGAGTCCGCAGGGCCGAACAACGGACCCTCGTTGTCGATCGTGTAGGGGATGCGGTCGAGCTGCGTGACGATCGTCGTGCCGCTGTAGCCCTGCAGCGTCGCCCACCACAGCGCCTGCGTCGAGCCTTGCGGGAACGTGCGCGTCACCGTCCATGCGTTCCATCCGCCGCTGTCGGGTCCGCCTCCCTCGGCAACCGGTGCGCCCATGTCGAACACGGCGTTGCCCTGATGCCCGAGCGTCAGCTTCATCGAGGTGGTCGAGGGTGCCTTGGACCTCGCGATGTACTTCACGACGACCGAGCCGGCCGCGGTCGAGATCTCGTCGGGGGTGATGGTGAGGTAGGTCGTGTAGAGCGCGGGGTACCCGGTGGCCGGCGTGAAGTCCAGATCACTCTCGAGGTGCGCGAGCGTCGTGTACGGCTGATTCATCCCGGCGAACTGCGGGGAGGGCCGCAGGTCTCGCACGTGCACGTCGTAGGTGTCGTGGCCGGCGCCGCCGGCGGAGCCCGCGCAGATCCGGTAGAAGCCTTGTGCGTTGGTCGTCGCCTTGTCGGCGAGCGTCGCGGCGGAGTTCGCGCGGAACAGCTCGACGCTGACACCCGCGACGGGGTTGTTCTTCGCGTCCTTCACGGTCCCGGTGATGGCGGAGGTCCACGTTGTCTGCGAGCAGTTGGTGTCGACCTTCGCCGATGCCGTCGTGGGGAACGCGAGCGCGAGCGCGAGCAGGGCAAGCGCGGGCCTGCGCATGGTGAGACACCTCCCGCGGTGGAATCGTTCGTTCCGCCGCATGAGCCACATTCGGCCGACAAGACCGGCTGTCCTGTTTCAGTACCCGATCACCCGAATGTACCGATTGGTGCAGCTATCCCGCGCTTGTGGTGGACGCATCAGGACGATCCGATACCCCGACGCGCCCAGAGCGCCGCAGCAGCGCTAGATAGGTCGCCACCGCGATGATCGCGAAGGCGAACCATTGGATCGCATAGGACAGGTGCGGCCCCTCCTCGAGCGACGGCAGCTCGGTCACGAGCTTGGGGAACTCGCCCGGCTGCGGCGGGGTCTGGTCGAGCAGCTGCAGGTACAAGGGGTACAGCTCGTAGGGCAGCTCGTCTTGCAGCAACGCGATGTCGATCCGGAAGAGCTCGCGCGAGTTCCGTTGTGCCGGACCGAGCAGACCGCGCCTCTGCGACGGGAATACCACGCCTCGCACCGTCACCTCGGTGTCCGGCGGCGCGGCCTGCGCGACGGGGGGATCCCGCATGTCCAGGGGCACCCATCCTCGATCCACGAGCAAGGCGCGACCTGGTGCGACCACCAGTGGGGTGAGGAC
>JBKJXT010000060.1:0-6984 GCA_046716205.1 Actinomycetota bacterium | reverse complement strand
AGACCCAGATCATGCCTTGCGCATCGACCTGGATGTCGTGCACCGACCCGGGAGCCTTGAAGTTGCCGAGGTAGTTCGCTTTCGCCGGATCGCGGAGATCGACGACCCCGATGTAGCCGTTCCCGCCACCCAACCATGCGTACTTGCAGCCCTGGATACAAGACGCCGTATGCGCGAACGGGAGGTTGCGGATGACCGATGCCAGAACGGGAACGTGCCCGTTGGAAACGTCGAAGACGTAGAGCGTGTTGTTCACTTCGACGAAGTGATCCGACGCCACCAGCAGGACCTTGCCGTTGGTATCGACGTCTTCGTTCTGCAGGTGCGGGATGTCGAACGCGCCCATCAACACCGGGAGCCCCAACGACACGTCGTAGATCCGGATCCCTTGCACCGTCGTGACGTACATCGTCTTGCCGACGATCCTCGCGCCGACGGCCGCGATGTCGGGGATGTTGGCGATGAAGCGGACGTTGTCGGAAGCGATGGCGCCTGCCGCGATGGCCGGCGCGCCCGGAAGATCGACCTGCGGCACCTCCGCGGTGCGCGCGGTCACGGGCATCAGCGAGCTGAGCAGCGCGAAGGTCAGCAGCGCGGATCGGAGGATCCGGCGCGGCCCCGTGGCGACGCTCACGCCCGGCGACCGATGCGATTCGACATGCGTTGCAAGCTGGTTCCGCTCCCTCGCGAAGGCTTGTGACCTCGGCATCCCGGTGCCGCTGGATCGGCAGCTGAGAGGTGCTTTCGCCATCCAGGCTTCGTTGTCCTGCCCCCGCAGCATAGGCTGGGCCCCCGAAGGGCACAAAGGCCCCAGAACGGGGCTCAGATCGTCAGCGAGAACTTGCCCATCGCCCCGCTGTTCAGCACGACGATCGCGTATCCGGCCTTCTTCGGACCGCTGGTGGGACAGACAGTTCCGGTCTCTGTGTTACCTGATTGGACGACGTCACGCGCGATCGGGCAGGGATCCCCGAACCCGTCGAGCGCGTAGTAGAAGTACACGTCGAGGTTCTCTACTTTCGTGGCGCCTTCCCGCAGGGTCAGCGTGTAGGTGCTGTTGGTGGCGCCAGGTCCCAGCCGCAGGACGTACCCGAAAGCGCCGTTCGGCAGCGTCTTGGTGATGTGACCCATACGCTGAAGATTGGGCACGCCGGCCGGCAGCCGGACGATGCCGTTGACAGACGTGGCATCGCCACTGGCGGGCGCGACAGAGCACAACGCCAGCACGGCACCTGCCAGGAGCCCGATGAGCTTCATCCGGGTTCAAGCTTCGCCCGGACGAGCCGCCATCCCTTCTTGCAGGGGTACCGGCTCGCCCGGACGGTTCGGGACGCACCCGATATCCCTTTCCGCCGGGCAGTTCCTTGTTTATCCGTCGTCCTGGGGCGAAGCGGAATCAAGGGCCTTCTCCAACGCCGCATCGTCGGCGGAGAAGTCGTCGTTGGGCTCGGCGGGCGGATGCGCGAGGTGCCAGTCGACGGAGGTCCTGATGCACTCGGCGCGCGGGCTCTCGCGCCAGCCGAGCACGGTGCGCGCCTTACACGAGTCGATCAGCAGATGCTGAGCGATGGCGCCGGTGATGCCCAGTTCTTCGGGTAGTGCGTCGTCGGGGACCCGCACCAGCTCGGCGTCGGAGCCGGCGGCCGCGAGGATCTCGCGCACCCACTCGCCCTCGGTGGGGCTGGCGTGCTCGGCGATGTTGAAGATCTCTCCACGCGCCGCGGGCGTCTCGAGTGCGAGCCGGGTCGCCACCGCGATGTCTGGGGCGAACGCGCGGCTGGACAGCCACGTCCCCGATCCGACGGGGATCTGCTTGCGGCCGGCGCGCACGCGGCGCAGGATGAACTCTTCGCGTCGCTGGCCGTCCCGAGGGCCGTAGACCATCGGCAATCGCAGCACGGTGCCGCCGACCGCGAGGTATTCCTCCTCGACGTCGAGCTTCTCGTAGTCATCGGCCCCGGGCATCTGGCCTTTGTACGGGAAGCGGACCTCGCGGACGGGGGCTTCCTCGGTGAGCGGAACCGCGTCGGTGAAGCGGTCTTGACGCAACCCGTCGTAGGCACGGTACACGTCCACGCTGGAGAGCATGACGCGGGGGATGTCGCCGGTGACTGCCTTGATCGCGGCTTGGGCGCCTGCGCGCGTCATGCCGATCGTGTCGACGACCGCCTCGGGGGCGAACGTGGCAAAGACCTCGGCATGCTGGGGCAGATCCAGGCGCTGGCAGTGCAGGTGCTGCACCTCGGGGAAGTCCTGGGGCTCGACCTCGCCGCGGTGCGCGACCAGCAGTTCGTGGCCGTGCCGGGTCAGCTCCTCCACGATGGCACGTCCGATGTAGCGGGTTCCTCCCAGCACGGCGATCCGCATCCCCAGGCTCCTCTCGCTCCGGAGCACATAGGATTTCCTATGCGGTTCACGTTTGTCAAGTGCTCGCCCGGATCAGGCCTCCAGGAGCTTGCGTTTGCGCGCCTCGAACTCGGCGTCGGTGAGCACGCCGCGGTCTCGCAGATCGGCGAGCTTCGCGATCTCGTCTGCGACCGAACCGCCGCGCATCTCCAGACCCTTGCGCACTTCGGTGGCCTCGTAGATCCGCTTCTGGACGCCCGCGGGGTCGGCGATGTCGGTGAAGCGCTGCTGACCGAACTCGCCGGCCGACTCGAGGACGAGGTCGCCGCAGTGGAGGACACGCTCGAGCATCGACTGGGTGAACGTGATGTCGTTGATCCGCTCCAGCGGGATCTCGGTCGCGCGCTTGGCGATGACGCCGGAGCGCGCGATGAGACGTTCGTTGGTCAGGACGTATTCGGTGAAACGCCACCGCGCGGCCGGCGCGACGGCGAACCACACCCACGCGAGCGCAGCGACGCCGAACACGATCCATCCGGCGACACCCGTCACCTGGTTGATCACCAGCGTGGCCAAGCCCCACACGACCAGGGTCCAGAAGACGGGGCCGACGAGGACCTTCCAGTGGGGATGCAGCTCGAGCAGGATCTCCTCGCCCGCCGTTAGCAACTTCCGTGGGAATGCCATGACCAGGATGCTACGGGGCGAGGACTTTTCGGACCGCAGGTTGGCACACGGCGCGGAGGGGGCTACCCTTTTCAACACATCTCCAGGAGGCAACCATGGCCGAATACCACCCCGACGGGATCGTCGCGACGCCAGAGCGCACCGTCGAGCAAGAGCGCCTGCACCGCAAGCAGCGACTGGCCGCCGCCTTCCGCCTGTTCTCGAAGTGCGGCTTCGACGAGGGCGTCGCGGGCCACATCACCGCGCGCGATCCCGAGCTGTCCGACCATTTCTGGGTCAATCCGTTCGGGATGCACTTCAGCCTCATCAAGGTTTCCGACCTCATCCTCGTCAACCACGAAGGAGAGGTCGTCGAGGGCGACCGGCTCGTGAACCGCGCGGCCTACGCGATCCACTCGCAGGTGCACGCGGCTCGCCCGGACTGCATCGCGGCCGCACACGCGCACTCCCTGTACGGCAAGACGCTGTCGGCGATGCCGGGCATGCTCGTCGAGCCGATCACGCAGGACGCGTGCGCCTTCTTCGAGGATCATTCGCGCTTCGACGACTTCACCGGCGTGGTGTTCGACACCGATGAGGGCAAGCGGATCGCGCACGCGCTTGGAGACGGCAAGGCGGTGATCCTGAAGAACCATGGGCTCCTCACGGTCGGCCATTCGGTCGAGGAGGCCGTCTGGTGGTTCATCACGATGGAGCGCTCCTGCCAGTCGCAGCTGATCGCATACGCCGCGGGCACGCCCGACAAGATCGGCCACGAGCAGGCTCGGACGACTGCGGGCCAGGTGGGTTCGCATGTGGCGGGCTGGTTCCAGTTCATGCCTCTGTTCGAACGGATCGTGCACGAGCAGCCAGATCTGCTGGATTGACCGAGCGCGAGGTCGGCGTCGGGCCTGCCCCGGAGCCGTGGCCCGACGATCCGCGGCTCGATCCTGAGCTGCTCGCGGGCGGCGACCGTCGTAACGTCGTCGACCGTTATCGCTACTGGCACCACGACGCCATCGTCGCGGACCTCGAACAGCGACGCTTCCCCTATCACGTCGCGATCGAGAACTGGCAGCACGACTTCAACATCGGCGCGATCGTGCGCAACGCGAACGCCTTCGGCGCGCAGGCGGTCCACATCATCGGCCGTCGTCGATGGAACCGCCGCGGCGCGATGGTGACCGATCGCTATCAGCGCGTCGACTACCACGACTCCTTGCCGGCCTTCATCGCGTGGGCGCGCGCCGAGGACCTTCCGATCATCGGCATCGACAACCTCCCCGGCAGCGTCACGATCTTCGACGCCGAGATCCCCGAAGCATGCATCCTTCTGTTCGGCCAAGAAGGGCCGGGACTGTCCGACGAGGCGCGTGAGTCGGCCGCCGTCCTGCTCGCGGTCCCCCAGTTCGGCTCGACCCGCTCGATCAACGCGGGCTCGGCGAGCGCGATCGCGATGGCCGAGTGGGTCCGGCGCTACGCCTCGTCGTCTGACTGATCGAGGCCCAGGCGCCGGTAGGTCGCGCCCATGCAGATGTCGCTCACGAAGGTGAGTCCACCGTGCTCGGCGATCTGTTGCGCCTCATCGGAGTGGATCGCGGTCTGCAACCACAACACCCTCGCGCCGATCGCCAGCGCTTCGCGTGCGATGTCGGGGGTCTCCTCCGACGGTCGGAACACGTGGAAGCCGATCCTCGACGAGCGTATCTGGCGGCAGGTCTGCGAGGCCTTGAACGACCCCGCGAGGAGACAGTCCCCCAGAGGCTTCAGCTACCCGATGAGCGGGCCTGTCTGTTCTGCAAGATGTGCGGGCGGTGGCTTCGCTGGCGTCCGCTGGGCTCGCATCGAACGTACGTCTGCACCGGGCCAGAAGACAGGAGCGTGCATCAACGCCTCAACGCCGACCGCGTGGAGAAGGCGATCCTGGACTGGTGCAACATGATCTACGCTTCCTCGACGATACGTGTTCAGGAGATCCCGCCCGAACTCCTCGAACGCCGGAACGAGCTTGAGCGCAGCGCGCGTCGTGGATGGTGGAGGCTGCGAGGGCAGGGCTCGGCGCGACCGACATCAAGGCCGGTGCCGACGCGATCGACGCGGACCTTGCTATCGTGGACGCTCAGATTGATAAGGCAACTGCATCCGTGACCGACTTCCAGGATCTCTACGGCGCGAGTGAGCCAGGAGCCTTCGCCCGGTCGAGGCTGGAGCGCGTGGACGTGAATCCGGCACCGTATCGCGGGCATCGGAGGCCGGAGGAGCGCCTTGAGTTCGTACTTCGTGATGCCATTGACACGTGGCCATTGACACGTGGTCATGGGCACGTACACGTGACGGCATCACGCACACGGCTACGACCGAGCCTCCTACTCGCGTCGAAGAGGACGCAATGATCCGCGACGACCTGCTCGTGCTGAAGCGCGCGCCCGCGAGGCCGCGTCCGGGGAGAGCGCGCCAGCCGCCGACTGATCCCCGCCCCTTGTGAGCGCGGAGACAACGACATCGGAGGAGGTGCCTCTGCTGTCGATTCGCTAGGCGCTGGCCGTGGATCCGCACGCTCGGACGCGTTCAGCCCCGCACATCGTCAGGTGCAAGACTCTCGCCGTCCGAGTTCAGGGCCTTGATACTTGCGAAGTCATCGACCGCCAACCCGGGATTCATCAGGACGAAAAAGGTCACCGTCTCGAACCTTGGCGCGTCAATCGCCTGGGCGCGAAGGACGCTCCCATCCTTCAGCTCCAGTCGGACCGTATCCATATTCGGGGGGCCAAAGCCGTCGATCATCTCGATCTCAGTTTGTACGCCCTCGCTCGTCACCACATCGTGGGTTGACCTCCCATAGAACAACCCTGAACTCCGTTCGAAGGATCCGGGGAATACCATCTCGCCCTCAAGGGCGCCAAAGCGCGCCAGTGCTGGGTTCCCGTTGTGGTCGAAGGCGTAGATACGCCACTGTTCCCCGAGCTGACGACCTTCGGCGATCAAAGCGTGTCTCCTGTCACCCAATCGCCTCTCGACATCGCGTTGAATCGGATCCCCGCTCATACATGCAGACAAGGAAACGAGGACCAGCATCCCTGATAAGAACTGACGCCTCCACATACGTAATCTTCTTACGCCCAGCGGCTTCGCCGTGCAAATACGGTCCTCCGCCAAGGTTCGGCGAGAGCGAAAGGCTTCCCCGGAGACGGAGGTTTTCTTCGCAGCGCGGGGGTTGGCCATTGGCTTAACGATTCCCCTTGACAAAGTCGGAAAATTCGCCTTATCCTTCGATGGCTCTTCCGGGTTCTCCGTGGCCCATTGGTAGCCTCAGCACGGTCATCTCATCAAAGGGGAGACCGTGCGCGACACCGAGCTCTATCGCCATCTGCTGGGAATCACCGAGCCTTGTTTTCTCAGGTGGCCTGGTTCCACTGAGGTCGGATAATGTGGAAGCAACGTATCAACAGACCGGCTCTTCGCCGAGCTGCTGCTGCCCTGCTCGTGCTTGTTCTGTGGCCAGGTACTGCGCTTGGCAACGTGGACGCCAGTTGTTCGGGGTTAGCTCCCGTCAGTTCCTCTTGTTCCCGCGTCTTCACATCTGAATCCGACAACTACAGCCTTCAATTGTGCTTCGGCCCTTTTGTGGGCCTCGTCGAGGCCAAACTCAAGGAGTCCTCAGGCAGTGAGACATTTAGCGTCCTCGGTGCTTCTCCAGACCGCAAGTGCTCCGTGCAGCGCGGGGGAATTACGATGGGCGCACGCATAACACTTACTGTAACTGTTACAGGCGCAGGCGAATGGAGTGCGAAGATCACCACCTGAGGCTAGGAGCCCGCATCTCCGAACCCGAGAATCTCTCGACCGTGATGACAGCGCCGCCGCCGAGGAACCGAAGCTCGCGAAGGCGAATTCACCGAGGCAGCCGAAGGTCCCCGAGTCGCGGCCTGAGATCGTCGTGGGCCGCATCGACCGCGTAGATGACCACCACGT
>JBKJXT010000059.1:0-6027 GCA_046716205.1 Actinomycetota bacterium | reverse complement strand
CGGCGGTGCTGGGCCGCTACCTCAGCGAACCTTGAGCACGACGACCGCGATATCGTCGCGCGCAACGCCATCCTGACAGTCAAGCGCCGTGGTCTCGACGGCCTCCGCGATCTCCTCGGCCGACTTCCCTGCGCACGTCGCGACGACCGCGAGCACGCCTTCCTCGCCAAGGATGTCGTCACCGCAACGCGCCTCGATGACGCCGTCGGTGAACAACACCAGCGTGTCGCCGCTCACGAGGTCGATCGTGCGGTCCATGAGGCGGGGCTCCGGGAAGGCGCCGAGCAGCGTCCCGGCGGTCCCCGCACGCACGACCGAGCCGTCCGCCTTGAGCAACAGGGGCTGTGGATGACCGCCACAGGCGATCGTCGCGCGGATGCGTTCGGCACCGATGCGAAGCCGGGCGTAGGCGACGGTGCAGAAGCGGCTCTCGGCGCGCAGCATCGCCTCGTTCAGCGTCGCCAGCACGCGGCTCGGCCTGCGCGCCTGCATCGCCGCCGTGCGGATCTAATGGCGGGCCAGCGCGGTCGTTGCGGCGGCGTCGGCGCCCTTGCCGCAGACGTCGCCGACCACCACAGCCCAGTCCTCCCGGGCCGTCTCGAAGATGTCGTAGAAGTCACCGCCGACGACGGTCCCCTGGGACGCGGGGTGGTACCGAGCGGAGATGTCGATGCGGGGCATGTCCGGGATCACCGGAGGAAGCAAGCTCCGCTGCAGAGTCTCTGCCACGTAGCGACTCTCGCGGAACAGACGAGCGTGCTCGATCGCAGACGCGACACGGTAGGCCAGCTCTTCTGCGATCAGTACGTCGGCGGTTGCGTACCGCTCCGAGGCTCTGATCCTCACGAACGTGAGCGCCCCGATGGTCTGGCCGCGGATCTTCATCGGCACGCACACGTAGGAGCGGAGCCCGATCGACCGCAGGAGGTCCAGATAGCTCTGATCGTGCCCTGCCTCCTTGGCCAGCCAGTCGTCGGTGATCCTGGTGCGGAAGTCCGTGCGTCCGGTTTCGATCACCATGCGCGCACCGACGCCTGCGGTCGGCTCCGACGGATACTTACGCAACGGCTCGAACCGGCTGACGGTCGCGACCTGTTCGGGGTCGCGGCTGGCGATCACGGCACGATCGATCGTCTGTGCGCCGGTGACCAGGTCAACGACGAACCAGTCGGCGAACCACTCGACGGCGACCTCCGCCATCGCCGCGAGCATCGCCTGCTCTTCCATCGTTGTTGCGAGCGCCGCCGTTGCCTCCGCGAGGAACTCCGTGCGACGGTTGTTGTCTTCGAGTGCTTGCTCGGCAAGCCGTCGGAGCGTGACGTCGCGGTAATACCAAGCGCGCCCGCGCAGGTCGCCCGCCGCATCCCTCAGCGGCGCGCTCCACCGGTCAAGCACCCGGCCGTCGACGAGTTGAACCTCGTCTCGACCTTCGGCATCTGGATACGCATAGAGCTCCTCGATCCGCCGCGCGTATCGCTCGGCGTCGTCGATCTTGGGAAGCTTGTCCTTCACCAGTGCGAGGTGTGTCCCGGCGGCGATCGCTTCTGGACCCGGCTCCCACATCTCGACGTAGCGCTTGTTCATCGACAAGACGCGTCCATCGGCACCAACGACGAGCACCCCATCCAGCGTCGATTCGTTCTGCCCCTCCAGCAACGCCTTGTTCAGCCGCAACTCGGACTCGGCCGCGAGCACGTCTTGGTACAGGCGCGCGTTCTCGACGGCGATCCCCGCGCGCCGCGCGAGGTCGGAGGCGAGGTCCAGGTCCTCCTCGTTGAAGGATCTGCCGGACTCGACATCGGTGATCAACGTGAGCGCGCCGACGACGCGCCCGTGCGCGGTCAAGGGCACGACCATGGCCGATCGCATCCCGACGCTCCGCAGAGCCTCTTCGTGCTCGGTGGACCGCGCCGCGGCCGCGATCATGTCGTCTGTGACCTCAGCGATCAGCTCGGCCACCCCCGTGCGCAGAACCCTGCCCACGCCGCTCGACGCATCGAGCTGCACCGGATAGCGGTCCTGCATCTGTGCCGCCCACGCCCGTCGCTCCTTGTCCCGGTGCTCAAGCGCCACCGCGCGGATGGTGCCGTCGGGCTCCAAGAGATGGAACGAGCACCAGTCGGCGAGTGCAGGCACGACCAGCTCGGCGACGCTACGCAGCGTCTTCTCGACCTCGAGGGAGGCGAACAGCGCCTCGCTTGCATCCGCGAGGAACTGGATGCGCCGTTGCGCGACGGTCGCCCGCTCCCGCTCGGCGCGCTCGGCGTCGTACAGCCTGCCGCGTTCCATCGACAGCCCGGTCAGCTCCCCGAGGGTGTGCATGAACGCGATCTCTTCTTCGGAGAAGCTTCGAGGGCCCCCGAAGCTGAACGTGAGCCCACCGAGGCACGCCTCGCCCAGCGTGACCGGTATGCAGATCAAGGCATGGTCGCCTGCGCGTCCCGCGAGATCGGGATGCGCGCGGTCTCGTTCGGCACCGTCGGCGAACAGGACGAGTCTGCGTTCCCGGACCGCGTCAGACAGCGGCAGCGACGCCGACAGCGGGAACCGATCCCACTCTTCGCGAACGCCGGGGCGGTACCCATCGGCGCGAACGAGCTGGAGCTCGTCGCCCTGAACGATGGCAAGACCACCGGCCACAGCCTCGAGAGCCTCGAGACCGGTCGTGACGATCGCCTCCGCGATCCCGCTTGGCGCCAAAGCGGAGGCGAGAGCCACGTTGACCTTCTGCAGCCGACCGAGCAGCGCTGCGGTTCGCTCTGCGACACGCCGAGCATCCTGCTCGCGTCGCAGCGCGTCGTCACGATCCCCTGAGCTGCGGACGCTCTGGGTGATGTCGCGCATCACCGAGAGGTGGAGTCCGGGGATGAAGTTCGCCACAGCGCGGTACTCGATGACGACGGCGGCACCGTCCTTACGACGAAGGGTCAGCTGGCCTTCGTCGCGCCCTTGATCCCTGAAGCGTGCCCATGAGTCGTCCAACGCTTGGTCGGCCGGGAGGAACAGATCGCTGATACGCATCCCCAGGAGCTCGTCGCGGCTGTAGCCGGTGAGCTCGACCGCGGCGGCGTTCGCATCGACGTACCGCATGTCCTCGTCGGCGACGACGATGGCGTCCAGCGCGTTGTCGAAGATGGCGCGGAGGAACCGTTCGCTCGCCTGCAGCTCCCCCGGGCCGGGGACGATGCCGGCGGCCAAGGTGACCCTGAGGTCCCCATCGCCGGGCTCATCCTTCGCACGTAACAGCTGCCACCCCATCGTCGAACCCAGGCTCCAGGCGGCATCACCGGGTAGCTACGTAAGCAAGCAGTGTACGGCGATACATCCTGCCAGTGCCTGTCAGAACTTGGGATGCTCTGGTAAGCCCGTTATGCGTAGTCCGGTGGACGCCTTGTAGCGGAAGTTGATGGTGATCAGCACCGCCACGAAGGACTCGATGTAACGGGAATTGGCCAGCGGCCCCGCATCGACGGGCCGGACGCCGAGCTCGGTCAGCAGGGCCATCGTCAGCTTCTTTGCTCGGTCGCTGTCACCGCACACCAACGTGTCGGCCTCGAGGTCGCGGTCGATCTTGCCGAGCTTGCGAACGTCGATCTCGTGCAGAGCGCTGACGACGTGTGAGTCCGGCGCGTCGCGCTGCACCTCCTCCGCCAGTGAGCCCTCGGGTGGATCCACGTAGCGAGCGGTGCCGTTGCCGACGCGCAACGGGTTCGCCATGCTCACGACGATCTTGCCGGCCATGAGCTCGCCGAGCGCTCGAACCGTCTCACGCTGGGCGTCGTCGCGCACGGTCAGGAACACGACCTCGGCGTCGCGGATCACCTCTTCGTTCGTCGCAGCCGTGACCACCGCATCCGGAGCGGCCGCGCGAACCTTCTCGGCAGCGGCCTGCGCGCGGTCGAGGTTGCGTGAGCCGATCGCCAGCGAGTGTCCGGCGCGCGCGAGCCGCGCGGCGACGCCGAACCCACCGGGTCCGGTGCCTCCAACGACGGCGATCTTCATGTGACGGTGAACAGCTTCTGAAGCCTGATCATCAATGGGAGTTGCTTCGGCAATCCGGTCACCTTCACTTCACCGTTGAGAAGCTTCGCCGCCATCGACCGTCCTGCGGAGGTCAGCTGATCCGGCATCCCGAACCGCAATGGCACGTTGGTCATCTCCATCAACGTATCGGAGTCGGTCGTGATCGACATATCGCAGTCATCGATGACCGCTCCGACGCGCAGCTCCGCGCCCGTGAACGTCAGGCCGACGGAAACCTCGATGTCGTGCACGTGCAGGTTCACGGTGGCCGCGTGGCCCATGATGAGCTTCGAGCGGTCGGGGTGCTTCGCGATGTTGCCGTTGATGAGGTCCGCAAGCATCACGGGCAGCCCCTCGAACCCCGGGTCGACGTGGACAAAGTCGTTCACGCTTCGTCAACGAACTCGGTCTGCACGGAGGACGCGATGTTCACGAGCTCGTTCGCGGCTTTGACGTAGCGAACGATGGTCGGAAGGTCGCCCTTCAGCTTGAGCTTGCCCTGCATCATCCCCTTCACCGGATCGAGTTCCTTGCGGATGACTTCCTTCCACCGCGAGTACGGCGCGCGGATCAGGAACTTGGCCTTCTCGCCCTCGTCCTGGGAGACATCGAAGCGCGCCCCGCGACACTTGCCGTGCCACAGGTCGATCCACACCCACACATCCGAGGGCACGCCTTTGTCCGGCTCGGCCTCGAATACGTAGGCGATGTCCCCTTCCCATGTGGCCGCCGCCTCTTCGTAGTCCTTGGAGTCGTTGATGCGCTCGACGTACTCGTTCAGCCACGCCTCACTTGGGAACTGGGCCATGCAGGGATCCCCCTCCTTCTTCGTGGAACGCTGCGAGCCTACCAACGTCGGCGAAGGACCTTCAATGCGGCATCGGCGCCTGGGTCACGTCTTGTCCGCGATGAGGAAGCTGAATCCGATCACGTTGAACGTCACGTGCGCCGCGATGGACGGAAGGATGGAGCCGCGGCGTTCGACGACCCACGCCAGGATCAGCCCCAACACGAAGATCGGCGGGATGATCAACGGATACAGGTGCGCGATGCCGAAGAAGAAGGCACTGAGCACGATCGCGGGTCCCGGCCGGGCCCAGTTCCGGAGCCCTCGGAAAACGACGCCGCGGAACAGCATCTCCTCGGCGATCGGCGCGAGGAGGACGACGCCGATCCCGATCGCGATGAGGAGGCCGGTGCTGGGGGTCCCGTCGATCTGGATCTGCTCGGGTTGTTCCACCTCGCCGCCGGTGATGGAGCGGATCGCTTCGATGATCATGCCGCCGACGATCGCAGCCACGAAGTAGCCGAGCAGGCCGAGTCCGATCCCCAGCGGGATGTCGGAGACTCGCCCCTTCAGCCCAAGCGCCGCAGCGCTGACCTTGTGCCTGATCCGTATCCACAGAACGACGACGACCGCCAGCAGGAACTCGTTCGCGATGATGATGGCGGCCGAGGTTTGGTTGGTGGACTGGCCGGCGAGTGGCGCGGCCACCCCGAACGTCGCCAGCGTGGCGACGAGCCACATGCCCAGGCCCTCGAGGGCGCGCCACGGAACCGCCGGCGCAACCGCGGCGGGAGCGTCGAGGGCGATCTCGAGCGTCTCGTGCTCGGGTTGCGCCGCGCCGCAGAAAGAGCAGAAGTGGTCCGCCGTCCCCTGCGGCTGTCCGCAGGACGAGCAGACCCTGCTACTCACGTGAAGAGGGCCTGCTGCGCACGCTCGCGCACGATCTGCGCGCCGAGCGCGGACATGCGGATCTCGAGGCCTTCGTAGCCTCGGTCGATGTATCCCAGACCAGTGACCTCGGTCGTGCCGCTTGCCGCCAGCGCCGCGATCACCAAGGCAGCGCCGGCGCGAAGGTCCGGCGCGCTCACCGGCGCGCCCTGCAGCTCCGGTGCACCGCGGATCACGGCATGGTGACCTTCGGTGCGGATGTCGGCCCCCATGCGCGCAAGCTCATCCACGAACATGAAGCGGCTCTCGAACACGTTCTCGGTCGCGAT
>JBKJXT010000058.1:0-3429 GCA_046716205.1 Actinomycetota bacterium | reverse complement strand
CGCCCGGCGCGCACAGCGGTGGAGGCTGCGCTGGGCGCGCTGGCCACCGGCGCGAGTTTCGACTCGGCATTGGAAAGCTTCGCGCGCACGGCGGGAACGCCGGCGGCGCGCGACGTGGCAGCGACCCTGCGCATCGGCCGCGTCGCCGGCTCCAACCTTCCTGCCGTTCTCGACGTGGCGGTCGAGTCGATGGCCGAATCCGAGCGCATCGCGCGGGACCGGCGCGCTGCGACGTCGCAGGCGCGCCTGAGCGCGGTCGTGGTCGGCGCGATGCCGATCGCCTTCTTCGCGATGGTGGGCTCCAGCGCGCGGGCGCAGATCGCGGTGCTGACCACCGACCCGATCGGGTGGGCGCTGTTGGCGATGGGACTCACGCTGGAGGCGACCGGCGCGCTGTGGATCCGCTCGATGACGAAGGCGCGCACGTGAGTGTGTTGGCGCGACGCCGCCTCCGCGCGCGGGTGCGGAGCCTCGCGCCGCACGCGGGTGACAACGGTGTGGCGGAGCGACTCGGCGCGCTGCTGGTACGTATCCCCCCGCTGCGGATGCACGACCCTCGTGCGCTGGGCGCGCAAGCGATCGGGTCGGCGTTCGCCGCCCTGTTGCTGGCGTCCTCGACGCACGGGCTACGCGCCTTGGCAGCCATCCCCGTCGGCGTCCTGGGCGGTGCGCGCGGCGGCCTGGCGTGGTTCGAGCGTGACGAGCTGCGCGCACAACGCGATGCGCGCGCGACGCTCCCGCAGACGCTGGACCGGCTGACGACGTGCGTGCTTGCCGGTATGAGTGTGGAACGCGCGTTGCGCACGGTCGCGCCCGACACGTCGGGCGCGCTGGGTGTCGCGCTCGCCGAAGGACTGCGTGCGCTCGACCTCGGGATGACGCGCTCGCGTGCCTACGACGTGATCGCGCAGCGCGCAGGCATCGACGAGGTGCGTGCGTTCATGGCTGCGCTGGTGCGCGCGGAGCGGTTCGGCACCAGCGTGTCCGAAACGCTCGTCGCGCAGGCGCGCGAGGCGCGCTCACGGGCGCGCGCCGCTGCCGAGCAAGAGGCGCGCACCGCGCCGGTCAAGCTCATCTTCCCGCTGGTGTTCTGTTTCCTTCCCGCCTTCGTGCTGCTGACGATCGCGCCGATCGCGATCTCCGCCGTGCGGACGCTCACGGGCATCTAGCCCGGGGAGGGAGGTGATGCACATGCGGGAACGCATGCGGGCGCTGGCGCGCCGGGTGTTCGTCCGGGAGCGGGGGCAGTCCACGACTGAGTACACGTTGGTGATCCTCGTCGCGGCGACGATCGCTCTGCTGTTGCTGAATTGGGCGAAGGGCGGAGCGATCGTGGGCTTCTTCGACTCGATCTTCAACAAGGTCGTGGCGATGTTCAGCTAGACGGCGCCACACACAACGGGGCCGGTCCCACGTGGGCCGGCCCCGCGCGCCGTCCGGGGACTTCTTCGACGACGGTGGTGCCCTTCAGACTCATGCCACGCCTGCGTTCTTCGCGCCGGACAACATCGGGCGGATCATGGCTGCGGCGAGTCAGCCGGTGGCATAGCGGCGGGAGAAGGTGCCGGGGCTGTTGGCGGCGAACCCTCTCCCGGGAGCCACCGGGAGAGGGAGATCGCCATGAGGACCATGCGAGCGACACTCGTTACAGCGACGTTGCTGACGGCATTGGCCGGATCGACGGCGCATGCCGATTACCACCCCGCCTGCATCGGCATCGTCACGGGGAAGGATGCGATCTCGGTGACTGCGTCGGCGAGCGGCATCACCTACGGCGGCAGTGTCACGTGCCCCGGCGCCCAGAAGATCGACGTCGGGGTCACTCTCACTAGCGAGCGCGTCCACGCCGCGATCGCCGGCTGCGCGAACGTGGCGACTTGTCTCAACACGGTGAGCGCAGGAGCGACGATCCCTCTCGAAGACGGCACCTACCGGCTGCGCATGGTCTTCCACGTCGAGAGCATCGGGGCCGCGCTGGTCTACGACCCGACCCCGCGCTGCGGTGTGTGGACCGTGACCGGGACGACGGCAACCGGACCGACGGCGTGCGTCTGAGCTGAGGGCGCAGTCTGTATCATCCGCCACCATGGCCGTGACCACCGCACCCATCCGCGCTTCGATCTTCACGCCCGAGCACGATGAGTTGCGCACGGCCGTGCGTGCCTTCGTCGAGCGCGAGCTGGCGCCGCACGCCGAGTCGTGGGAGCGCGACGGTAACTTCCCTGATTGGATCTTCACCGCGCTCGGCGATGCAGGCTACCTCGGGCTCGCCTATCCCGAAGAGGTCGGCGGACAGGGCGGCGACTACATCTCCACGCTCGTGCTCAAAGAGGAGATGGCGCGCGTCGGCAGTGGCGGTGTCGGGATGGCCGTCGCGGTGCAGACCGACATGGCGACGCCGCCGATCCTGAAGTTCGGAACCCAGGCGCAGATCGACACCTACCTCAAACCCGCGATCGCCGGTACCAAGATCGCGTGCCTCGCGATCACCGAGCCCGGTGCGGGCTCCGACGTGGCCAACATCCAGACGAGCGCGGTGCGCGACGGCAGCGACTGGGTGATCAACGGGCGCAAGATCTTCATCACCAACGGCGTGCGCGCCCATTTCTGCACGCTCGTCGCGCGCACGGACAAGCCTGCCGGCCACCACGGCTTCTCGCTGTTCATCGTGCCGACCGACACGCCGGGCTGGCAGGTCGCCAAGCGTCTCGACAAGCTGGGCATGCACTCCTCCGACACCGCCGAGATCGTGCTCGAAGACGTGCGGTTGCCGGCCGACGCGCTGCTCGGTGTCGAGGGTGAAGGCTTCCAGCAGATCATGTGGGAGCTGCAAGGCGAGCGACTGGTTGGCGTCGCGGGTTCGATCGCCGGCAGCGCGTTGCTGTTGGAGAAGTGCATCCAGTACGCGAAGGACCGAATCGCGTTCGGCAAGCCGATCGGCAAGAACCAGGCCGTGTCGCACAAGCTCGCCGAGATGGGGACCGAGATCGAGGCGGCCCGTGCGCTGATCTACGACGCCGCGTGGAAGTTCGGCAAGGGCGAGTATCCGGTCAAAGAGATCTCGATGGCGAAGCTGTACGGCGGGATCGTTGCGTGCAACGTCGCGAACTCTGCGATGCAGATCTTCGGCGGCGCGGCGTACGCGATGGACCTGAGCGTGCAGCGCGCCTGGCGCGACACGCGCCTGATCCGGATCGGCGGCGGCACCGACGAGATCATGCGCGAAGTCATCTCGAAGCTGATGGGCCTGTGATGAGTGCACACGCTGTGACGGGGGAAAAGAAGAGAGCGAGGCGCGCGCCTCGCTCCTTCCCGGTTGAAGTGACCCGTGGTCTACGGGGCTTCCCTGGTGTCTGCATTATGGCACAACGCAGCGCCGAGATGATCTCTGAAAAGAAGAGAGCGAGGCGCGCGCCTCGCTCCTTCCCG
>JBKJXT010000057.1:0-10139 GCA_046716205.1 Actinomycetota bacterium | reverse complement strand
TCGCCGCGTGGGCCGAGCGACCGGCGGTCGCGCGCGGCGTCGCCTGGCTGAGCCGCAACGCGATGCCGCTGTTCCTGTGGCACTCGGTTGGTTTCGCCACGTTCTTCGCCCTCATGCGGTTCTGGTGGACCGTCCCGGAAACACCGAGCACCCTGTGGTGGATCACGCGGCCGCTATGGCTGATCGGCCCGGCGTTGATAACGCTGCCGTTGCTCGGCGCGAGCGCGCGGATCCTCCGCCCCTCGGGAGCAGTCACCGCCGCACACCGTCCGCGCGACACCATCTCCACCTAGCCGTGGGCTCGGTCCTCCTCGCCGCGGGACTCGTTGCGTACAACAGCCTGGCGAACCGGCTGCCGGCGTTCCACACCTGGGCCTACGTTCCGCTGAACCTCGGATGCGCGAGCGTCGTGCTGGGGATCGGGATCGTCGCGTTCGACCTCGATCGCACGACGCTGGGGCTGCGATGGGACGGCGCGTGGGTCGGCGCGGTCCTCGGACTGGCCGCGATGCTGCCGGTGTACGGGTTGCTGGCGTTCGAGCGCGGAAGAACGCTGCTGCGCGATCGCCGGCTCACCGCCGTACATGGGGCAGCCGCCGTCTACATGATCGCGATCCGCATCCCGCTGGGCACCGCGCTGGTCGAGGAGCTGGTGTTCCGCGGCGTGCTGCTGGGGAGCCTCCTTCATGCGGGCGCTGTGCAAGCAGTAACGGTGACGAGCGTCGCGTTCGGGCTCTGGCACATCGTTCCCACGATGATCCTCGCGCGCACCAATCGTCTCCCCGGTGTGATCGTGCCCGCAGGAGTCGTGTTCACCGCAGTCGCCGGCGTGTTCCTGGGGTGGTTACGGATCGAGACGGGAAGCGTGTTCGCGCCCTTCCTGACGCACGCGCTCGTCAACTCGCTGGGCGCATGTGCGGCGATGATCGCCCTGGCGCGCCCGCATCACGAGGCCTGAGCCCGCATGGGTAACCGGGCTCCTCTACTCGGCTCATGTCCGAGCGCTTCCCGGTCGTGATCGTCGGCGCAGGTCCTGCGGGGCTTGCCCTGAGCTACTACCGCTGCCCACCTAGGAGACCCACGCGCCGTTGGTCAGGCGCACGTTGTAGAAGCCGGAGTTCACGTCGGAGTACCAGATCTCGTTCCGCTCCGGCACGAAGGCCGGCGCCGACATGGCGTACGCGCCCCGTTCGCTGGGGTCGGGCGCAGATACCAGGGCTTTGTTGAAGTAGGCCACCTCGCGCGGGGCGGCAGGATCGCGGATGTCGAACACCCGCAAGCCCGACATGATCATGCTGCACGCGAGGATCCCCGGGTCCACCTCGCGAGGCACCGAGCAGTAGTGCGCCGCGTAGCCCTGGCCGACCCGATCGTTGCCGGGGTCGGCTTGCTGGTCGGTGGCGCGCGCTTCCTGTTGGTGAACCTCCAGCCGGATCCGGCTGAGCAGCGACGGTGCGCTCTCGTCGGCAAGATCGAAGATCCGCACACCGCCAACGTGATCCGACGGTGGGTGTTCGAACACGTTCGAGTCGAACTCGTCGAACTCGATCAGATACTTGCGACCGTCGATGGTCGTGGGGATCACGTTCTGCGGGATGCTGACCTCGGGCCACGTGACTCGCGAGATCTGCCGCACCTGGGGGTTCAGGACGCGGTTCTGCACCTCGCTCACATCCAGAACCGTCAGAGCGCCGGCACCCTGCGTCGTCGTGGTCACATAGTCGCCGACCTCGGCCAGGTAGGCGCGCGTGCCGTCCGCAGAGATGCTCAAGCCGTGCGAGGCCCAGTCCATCGATCGCCAGACGATGCTCGGCAGCGACGGATCGCTGACGTCGATCGCGGTGATGCCCTTGGTCGCGGTCGTCGTAGCCCAGTACGTCCGCCCGTCGGGCGAGAACCCACCCTCGTGCCCGGCGAGCGCGAGCGGAAGGCTGGACTTGAACTGCGGGGAGCGGCAATCGGCAGACACGTCGTACACGTCGACGAACCCGACGCTCGTGTTCGGTGATCCCATGTTCGCGGCGATCAATCCGCGCGTGGTGTTGAGACGTAGCGACTCGTGAGGCTGCTGCATCCCCGGCGTGCGCAGGATGGACGTGCGGACGGGTTTCGCCGGTTCGCTCATGTCGAGCACGTAGACGCCGGGCTCGGCACCCTTGTAGAGGTCCTTGCCGTAGATCAGCGTGCTGTCGTAGTAGGCGCACTCGCGTCCGGTGCTATCGACGTAGCGGAGGACCTGGTAGCCGCCTGTGATGCCGTAGTGGGACACGAGTTCGGTGTTGCAGGTGTAGGGATCGTTCGCACGAGCCGGATAGTCGGCCAGCGGCACGCGACCCTGGCGATCGGCCTCGGGCGCCGACCCTGTGCCGCAGCCTGCGCGGGGGGTGGCACGCTCCAACAGCGTGATGGCGTCGACCCATTCCTCGGCGGCGTTGCCCGTGATGGTCGAGCCGACCAGGCAGGCGAGCGCGGTCGAAACCGCAACGATGAGGCGGGCGTTGTGCGTGAGTCGAGCAGTCATCCGAACCCCCCACGAGAAGGATCATGCGGCCGTCCTCGCTGCAGGTTCGCCACGGCGACAAGGCATCCCTGCTCCGTTCGCACCGAACGCGCGCTGGGATATCTGAAGGTCAGACTCGGGGCAACGACATCTTGAACGACGAGCCGCCGTCGGCCAGCGGCTCGTAGACCAGCGTCCCGCCGAACGCCTGTACCAGCCGTGCGCTGATCGTGAGACCGAGCCCGGAGCCGGCCGAGCCATTCACGTTGGTGCCTCGAGAGAACGGCTCGAAGAGGATCGCGACATCCGAGGCGAGCACCCCGACCCCATCGTCTTCGACGGCGATGGTCACGTCGTCACCCGCGCTGCAGACGATACGGACGAGGTGTCCGCCGTACCGATACGCGTTGGTGAGGAGGTTCGCGAGCACCTGCTCGAGCCCTTCAGGGTCCGCGAGCGCAGTGACGTCCTCATCTACCTCGACGGAGACGTCGACCTCGGGAGGAGGCGGCGCGGCCTCCAGAGCGGCGCGCGCGGCGCTCCCGATCTTCACCGGTTTGAGTGACAGGGGATCGGCGCGCGCCTCTAAGCGGGAAAGGTCCAACAGATTCTCGATGAGCGCGCGGGTCCGCTCGCCCTGGCGTCCCATCGCGTCCAACGCGGACTGCACATCGGCGTCGGTCATGTCCGCTCGGCGCTCGGACAACGTGATCGCGAAGCCGGACAGCGTCGTCAGCGGCGTGCGCAACTCGTGCGAAGCGCTCGCGACGAACTCCGACTTCAGCTTGTCCAGGTCGCGCAGTCGTTCGACGGTCTCGCGTTCACGCGCGAGCAGTCGAGCATTCTCGCTCGCGAGCTCTTGGGCTGCGAGGCGCTCCTCACGGTTGATCCGCTCCATCCGCGCGAGGAACCCAGCCGCGATGCCGCAGATGACGATGTAGCCCGGACGGACGGCAAGACTCGCGCCGCGCAGTCCGTCGATCGCCGCGACGCTTGCGTAGACGGCCGCTTCGGCGATCGCCGCGCCGACGGTCTGCTTGAGGTCGTAGCGCATCGCGACCGAGACGACCGACACCACGTAGATGATCCAGAACTCGCTGTGCGCGCCGCCGGTGCCGTAGATCCATAACGTGATCAGGACGACGTCGCTGGACAACGTGAGCGCGCCGAAACGCAACAGTGGGTAGCGCAGGTACGGACGCCCGACGACGCTCCACACCGCGTAGGGAACGGCGATGAGGATGATCGCGATCGCGAGCGGCGCGCGTGGCGTGTCCAGGCCGATCAGCGTGAGGTAGACGACGACGTTGAACCCGATGACGAGCGCGCGGAGGTAGGAGACGGATCGCTCCATCTCCAGTGTCTTACGACTCCGTGCTTCTTCGAGCGCGTTGGGCACCACCGGACCTCCTATTCGAGCATGTCGGACCTTCGGTGCGCATGCTTGATATAAGGTGTCCGGTATGGCCTGATTAGCCCATCTCCGCCTCCCATCGGTGCGCCCCTGACGGCAGGACAGAGGCCGGGTGCGCCGAGCAGGAGCGAGCAAGCCAGTCACGGAGGTTCCCTTGCAACCAGGTACCCAGGTCGAAGACTTCGAGGCGCGCGATCAGAACGACCAGCCGGTGCGCCTGTCCTCGCTGCTGGAACGCGGCCCGGTCGTGCTGTTCTTCTACCCGCGAGCGATGACCCCCGGATGCACCAAGGAGAGCTGTCATTTCCGGGACCTCAACGCGGAGTTCCGCTCGCTGGGCGCGCAGCCGGTCGGCATCAGCGCAGACGACGTGGATCGCCAGGCGCGTTTCTCGGCGCAGAACGGCTTCGAGTTCCCGTTGCTGTCTGATCGCGATCGCGCGATCGCTCGCGCGTTCGGCGTGAAGCGTCCGGGACCGCTGGCGAACAAAAGGGCGACCTTCGTGATCGACACCGACCGGCGACTCCTGGCGGCGTTCTCGAGCGAGTTCGACATGAACGGACACGCGGACAAAGCGCTGGACGTCCTCAAGGCGCGCGCGCCCCGGCGCGTTACCCTCGACGAGCCGGTCCGCGCTCCCGATGAGACGCCGCGGACCTGAAGCGCTCTGTTCGCTTCGCCATCTGACGCGTCCTAGTCACCGAACCATGCGGCGAGCCGGTCCGCCTCGAAGCGATGCTTCTCCTCGAGGAAGGCAGCGCCGGAGCTCGTCAGCTCCACCTGTGGCGGGTCGGTGAGGAAGCGCCCGCGGACCATCATCGCTTCGCCTCCGCCGACCTCCAGGAAGCACGCGCCGTCCCCATAGAACCGCGCGTCGCTCTCCGCTCCGCGAAGACTCGCCGCGATGTGCTCGGCCGCAACGTGTCCCTCGCCTTCCGCGAAGGCGCCGGCCTTCGGCAGGGCCTGGCCGTTGGACAGCGGCACCGCGAGCAGGTCGCCGACCGCCCATACGCCATCGACCGGCGTGCGGAGGGTGGACTGGTCCGCCTTGACCCACCCTCCGGCGGGCGCCAGGCCGGACTCCACCACAACCGCGGGAACACGATGTGGCGGGATGGCCAGCAGCACGTCGAAGGACAACGACGTTCCATCTTCGAACGAGACGACGCCGGGCTCGACATTCGTGGCCTTCGCGCCCCGGCGGAGATCGATGCCCGAGCCCATCAAGCGGAAGTCGATCGTCTCACAACCGGCCGCGCCCAAGATCGGCAGCGACATCGGCAGCACGGTGAAGACCTCGATCTCGATGCCGCGCGCGCCGCGCTCCTCCAAGGCGGTACGCAGCATCAGCGCGAGCTCGAAGGGGGCCGGCGGGCACTTGTACGGCGCGCCGAACACACCGATCGCGATGCGCCCGCTCTGCAGCGAGGCGACGGCGGCAGCAGCACGCGCCACGTTCGCGGCGGAGTACCAGTCGATGCCGTGCTGGGCGAGCCCGGGGATCGCCTGGGGCACCGTCTCGGCTCCGAGCGCGACGAGGATCGCGTCCGCGTCGTAGCGCTGATCGCCTGCGGTGACTGTGAGCGCGGCGGTGTCGATCGCGGTGACGGAGGCTTGCGCGACGGTGATCCCGAACGATCCCAGCGCCTTCAACGGGCGCGCGAACTCCGCCATGGGCGCGCGGCCGATCACCTCGGAGGTCTTGCGGAACCCCATCGAGAAATGGGTTCCCTTGTCGATCAGGACGATCTCGTCTTCTGGGGCGAGCAACCCGCGCAACCGATGGGCCGCCGCGATGCCGCCGAACCCACCGCCACAGATCACAACACGCTTCATGAGGCGCCCCCGATCGAGCGCGGCGGAACCGGCGTGTTAGGTCGTCTTCTTCCTGGGCGCCGGCATCATCGCCGCGGGCTTCGCAGCCGTGGTCGTCGTATTCGCTGCAGGAGTCTTCGATGCGGCGGGCTTCTTCGCGGCGGGCTTCTTGGCCGCGTCGGTGGTCTTCGACGCGCTGCTCGAGCGTGACGGCGTCTTCGCTGCGGCAGCCCTCGCACCGGCGGCCTTCGGCGCGGCCTTGGTGCCGGCCGCTTTCGGACGCGCGGTCTTGGCAGCCGTGGACTTCGTAGCCCCTGCGCGCGACGACGGCTTGCGCGCGGCAGGCTTCGACGCCGTGGTCTTGGCGCGCGAGGTCCGCGCCTTTCGGGCGCGCTCGGCGAGATAGGCCGAATCGACGACGGGCGCGACCTCGGTGTCGTCACCGAGCACCGACGACTCTTCCTCGTAGTCGATCTCTTCGGTCTGGGGCTCTTGGGTGTAGGAGGCAAGCGGATCGACCGCGTCCTCCACCTCCTCGTCGGAGAGTGGACGGTCGAACGACGACGTCGACGCGATCTGCTCGATCGGCGGACCCAGCGTCGCCGACATACCGACGCCGGCAGGTGCGGCGCGCCGGCCCTGTCGCACGCCGAGGAACAAGGTCAGGCCGGCGAGCACGCTCGCTCCCATCGAGACAGCGAACATCGACCAGCCGTCCTGGAACAGTCCTACGACGAAGCTCACGAGCGCTGCGACGAGGAACACTGTGCTGGCCACGATCACGGTGGGATTCTCCTACTGGTCGACGGAACCGACGGCGCGGGAGTCTACCCCGTCACCGGAGGGGGTGCCACCAGCGAAGGACCTATTCTCCGGCCCAGAACGGTTCTCGCTGCGGATCGACCGAGATCGACTGTGGTTTGGTGGTTTCGGGCTTCTCAGCAGGCGTCTCGGGCGACCTGGGCACCTCACGGGCGACGCGTTCGGCCGTCGTGCCCGCTCCGGTGGTATCCACCATCCGGATCTGCTCTTCGAGGAACCTCCGGACGCGCTTGCGAACGTCGGCCTCGAGGCGCTCGACCTCTTCCTTGCCCGGTCCTGATGACGGCGCCGAGGGGGGGCGCCCGTCGCGCAGACGCGCCACCTCTTGCTGCAGCGCCGCGATCCGCACCTTCATCTTCTGGTTCTCATCCGCCAGGCGCGTGAACTCTTCGACGACGTCGTCGAGGAACAGGTCGACGTCTGCTTGGTTGTATCCGCGGAGCGCCTCGCGGAACTCTTTGCGGACGATGTCTTGCGGACTCAGCGGCACGGGACTCCTCATTAACAGATTGCGTACTGGATCACCCTGATGAGGATGAAGATTACTAACGCGGACAGGTCGAGCGCGACACCGCCGATCCGAAGCGGCGGGATGAGCGGACGCACCAGCCGGAACAGGGGAGCCGTCAGGGCGTGGATGACGTTGACGACGGGCCGCAGCGCGTCGGGCGGCCGCGGTACCCAGGTAAGGATGATGGCGGCGAGCAGGATGAAGAAATAGATCGAGAGCGCGATGCAAACGATCCCCAACACGCTCTAGAACTCGCCGTTGAACAAGCCGTGCTCGGCGAGGCGGCGCTTCTCGTCGGCGGAGACCTCCATGTTGAACGGCGTCAGCAGATACACCTGATCGCCGACCGACTGCATGCGACCGTTGAGCCCGTAGACCAGCCCGCTGGCGAACTGCAGGATCTTCGGCTTGTGCGCCTGCTCAGTCATGCGGAGGTTGATGATCACGGGGACCCCGCCCTTGAAGCGGTCGGCGAAGTCTTGAGCGTCGTCGTAGATGCGCGGCTCCATGAAGTGCACCTGGCGCGGAGCGGCGGTCGGGATCGACCGCACGACGGCTCCTCGTCCTGCCGGGTGGCGCTCATTGTTGCGCTCCTCGCGCGGATCCCGGTTGACGGTGCGCACCATCTGCGCCTCGTCCCGACGTGGGGCGGCCTCGTCGAGGTATTCCTCGGCGAAGTCTTCTTCTTCATCCATGAGCCCCAAAGAGACCAGGGTCTTCTTCCACATGTTGCCCATCGTCGTCGCCTCCCGGACGCCTTCGGCCCTCGTTAGGGTATGGCACCAACCCGGCCGGTGCCGTGAAGCGGGGCGGTTCCGGCGTCTGATCGTGTCCTTTCTTACCTGGCTACGTTCTCGGCGTCATATCGAGGGGCCGCGGCCCGAAGATCGCGGTCCCCACTCTGAGGATGGTCGCGCCCTCCAGGACGGCCTCCTCGAGGTCCTCACTCATGCCCATCGACAGCTCTGTCGCGGCCGGATGGACCCCGGAGATCCGGTCACGGAGCTCGCGCAGTAGGGCAAAGCTCCGGCGCGCGAGGTCGCCTCCGCCGGGTGCCGCGAGCGTCATCAAGCCCCGGAGCCGGACGTCGCGTACGGCTGCGATCGCGTCGGCGAGCGCCGGCGCCTCGGCGGGCGCCACTCCGTGCTTGGTCGGTTCCTCGCTGGTGTTCACCTGTAGCAAAACGTCCTGCGGCATGCCTCCGGCATGAGCCCGCGCGCCGATCGCCTCGGCCAGCTTGAGCGCATCGACGCTGTGGATCATCGTGACGCGACCGACCACGACGTCGACCTTGTTCCGCTGCAGGGTCCCGATCATGTGCCAGCGCAGCGTGGTTCCTTCGGCGTCGGCTTGCTTCGCGACCAGCTCCTGGACGCGGTTCTCCCCCAGATCCTGCAGGCCTGCCTCGAGCACGATCCGCTCGACGTGCGGCCAGGTGAACCCCTTCGTCACCGCGACGAGCGTGATGTCGCCGGGCGCGCGCCCGGCGCGTGCTGCAGCAGCCTCGATGCGAGCGCGTACGTCGCCGGCGCCGGAGGTCATGGCCGCGCCTTTAGCATCGCCAGCACGCCCTGGCGACCGGCGTCGCCCGCGCGATGGCTGTAGAACCGTCCGGGTTCGCACCGCGTGCACAGGGCCGCGAGGTACACGCGCTCGACACCGGCCCGCTCCAGCGCGATGCGCGAGCCACGCCAGAGGTCCAGATGCGTCCCACGCATCACGTCCTCGCCCAGTGCCGCCCGCGCAGGGTCGGCGACATCGGTGCCCACCTCGTAGCAGCATGGCCCGATGGCCGGGCCGATCAGCGCAACGGACGCGCCGCCCATGTGCGCGGCGGCCTTCTCGATGACACCTGCGACCAACCCGCGCCATCCCGCGTGCACCACGGCGATACGACCGGCGCCGGGGTCGGCCAGCAGCAGCGGGACGCAGTCGGCGGTCAGCACCGCGAGCGCGATCCCGGGCTCGTCGGTCCACAGCGCGTCGGTCTGCTCGATCGTGGACTCCGCCGAGAGCGCACCACGGCCCGCCTCGGCGCGCGCGACGTTCGCGCCGTGGACCTGGCGCGCGCTGCACCACTGCTCGATGCGCGCTCCGACGACCCCGAGGACACGCGAACGATTCGCTTGGACCACGTCCGGGTCGTCACCGGAAACGAACGACAGGTTCAGCGATCCGAACGGGGGGACCGAGGATCCGCCGAGTCGCGACGTGAAGGCGACCGCGATGCCGTCGGCGAGCAGCGGAGGGAAGGTGAGGTAGGCGCCTGCCGCGAGTCCGTCTGAGGGCCGGCGAGATGCGGCCGGGCCGGCCTTATCGGCCGGCCCGGTGTTCTGTTCGTCCCGCGAAGGGAAGGCTCGCCAGGCGAACACGTCCTTACCCGTTCGTGACTACCGTCGCAGGAACGACGGGATGTCCTCGAGGTCCTCGTCCGTGTCGAACACGACGGTGCGCCTCGCCGACGGCGAGTCCGTCGAAAGGTCGAGCTCATCGTCATCGTCCAGCGCCAGGGCGCTGGTGACGTCGCGGCTGGACCAGCGTTCGAACCCGGCTGCGATCACCGTCACGCGGACCTGATCGCCCAGCGAGTCGTCCACCGCTGCGCCGAAGATGACGTTGGCGTCGGGGTGTGCGTGATCGCTGACGATGCGCATGGCCTCGTTCACCTCGAACAGCGTCATCTCGCTGCCGCCGGTGATGTTGATGAGGATGCCGCGCGCGCCGTCGATGCTCGACTCCAGCAACGGGCTCGAGATCGCCGCACGCGACGCTTCGATCGCACGGTCTTCACCCCGTGACCTGCCGACCCCCAGCAACGCCGAGCCGGCGTCGGAGAGGATCGCCTTCACGTCGGCGAAGTCGAGGTTGATGTTGCCCGGTGTCGTGATGAGATCGGTGATGCCCTGCACGCCCTGCAGCAGAACCATGTCCGCCATCTTGAAGGCGTCGAGCATCGTGGTCGTCTCGTCGGCGACATCGAGCAGACGGTCGTTCGGGATGATGATGAGGGTGTCGACCTTCTCCTTGAGCGACTGGATGCCGCGCTCGGCCTGCTCGGCACGACGCTTGCGCTCGAA
>JBKJXT010000056.1:0-3938 GCA_046716205.1 Actinomycetota bacterium | reverse complement strand
CCAGGGTGATCGGGGGGTGCGCGCGCCTGCTCGCGTGGACGAGCACACGTTGCTCGCGCGTCTCGCGCAGGAACACCATCGCATCGTCGGTGACGCTGACCCAGCGCAGGCCGCCTTGACGGAGCGCGACCGTGTCGCGCCGCAGGGCGCTCATCCGGCGGTACCACTCGAGCATGTCTTGATCCCATCCTTCCGGTCGGTCCCACGGCATCGGTTTGCGTGTGTCGTCGGCGTTGCGTCCTTCCAGTCCGAGCTCGTCGCCGGCGAAGATCATCGGGATGCCGACGAAGCAGAACTGCAGCCCCACCCCGACCTTCGTCGCCGCGGCGGTGCCCGCGATCGAGCGGAAGCGCGCGGTGTCGTGGGAGTCAAGGAGGTTGAAGTTGTGCGCCGCGGTCCGCCACGGGACCGCCGCCATGAAGTCGCGCATCGTGAAGTAGGAGATGAGGCCGCTGGTCGGTGCGAGCACCGGGAACCACGGTCGGTCGTCGATGTCCTCGGGTGAGGCGAGCCACTGCCAGATCGGGCGCGCGAAGCCCGCGTAATTCATCGCGCCGTGCCAGCCATCACCCAACAGGTCCGGCGTCGCGTCGAAGAAGTGCTCCGCCAGCAGGAAGCTGTCGGGCTTGGTGACGAACATCGTCCAGCGCATCGCGCGCGCGATCCAGCGGTTCAGGTCATCCTCGCCGTGGCGCCCGCTCATGTTCGCGACGTCGATCCGCCACCCGTCGATGTCGAAGGGAGGCTGCAACCACCGTCCGAACACCGAGCTCGGCCCCTCGTACAGCCGCGTTCGGAGCTCTTGGTTGCGATGGTCGAACTTCGGCAGTGACTCGACGCCGAGCCACGAGACGAAGTCGTGCGGGTGTCGCTTGAAGTAGAAGAACGCGGCCTCGGGACTCTGCTCGTCCGCTTGCGCGGCGCGGAACCAGTCGTGGGTGTCGCCGCAATGGTTGGACGTGAAGTCGCACACGACGCGGATCCCGCTCTCGTGCGCTGCGCTCGTGAGGCGAACCAGGGCGTCGTCGCCTCCCAGCAGCGGATCGACCCCGTCGAAGCTGGACGCGTCGTAGCGGTGGTTCGACGCGCCGGGGAAGATCGGCGTGAGGTAGATCGCGTCCGCGCCGAGCGAGCGCACATGGTCGAGCTTGGAAACCACGCCGTCGAGGTCCCCGCCGTAGAGCTGACGTACGCGATCACGGTCCTGCTCGGCCAGCGGGTCCTCCCACCGCGCGGGGATCGCCCACCCGGGAAGCTCGCGGTGCGCGCCCGAATGCGCGAACCGATCGGGGAAGATCTCGTAGAAGGTGCTGTCGCGCCCCCATGCCGGTGGCGGCACGTAGCTGGTGAGCCGGAAGTCGTTCGCGTCGGTTGACTCCCACCATTGCAGGCCGGTCTGGTTGAGCCACTCGATCACCCGGCCGCGCCTGATCACCCATCGGTAGTTCGTCATCGGGTTCGCGATCGGGAGCTCGGCGCGCCACCACGTCTCGACGTCGTCGAAGCGATCCTCTTTCGCCTCGATCAGCGACGCCTCCCCATCGGGCGCCGTTCGCACCCAGACGGCCGAAGCGCCGAAGTTGCGCGGGACCCGCAGGAACACCGTGACCGTCTCGCCGACACGCGGCGTCGGGTTCGAGACGTAGAGGTCCGATCCGTCGTGGTGCGGTGCCGGGAGCCCGATCACGTTCTCTCCTTCACCGGCGCGGTCGATCCGCGAACGACGAGATCCGGCTTGAACATGAACTCTCCTGGATGGCGCTCGCCGTTGGAGATCTGCTCGAGCAGCGCGCGCACGGTCGCCGTCCCCATCGCCTGGACCGGCTGCGCGATCGTCGTCAGCGGCGGGTCGGTGAAGCCGGCGAGTGGGATGTCGTCGAACCCGACGATGGAGATGTCTTCGGGGACGTCCAGACCGCGTTGCCGTGCCGCGTCGATCGCGCCGAGCGCCATCATGTCGCTGCCACAGATCAACGCCGTGACGCCTCGCTCGATCAACCCGTCGATCGCGAAGTGACCGCCCTCGAACCAGAAGATCCCCTCGAAGATCAGCTCCTGCGGCACCTCGCCGAAGGCCGCTGCCATCGCGCGGGAGTAGCCGGCGATCTTGCGCGCGGCGGGGACGAAGCGACGGTGCCCCACGGCGCATCCGATCCTGGTGTGGCCGAGGCTGACGAGGTGGGATACGGCGAGCTCCGCCGAGGCGGCGTCGTCAACCGAGATGAACGGCGCGCCGAAGCCGTCGATCGCCCCGTTGACGAACACCAACGGCACGCCGCGCTTCAGCAGCGACGCGTAGTGCGAGTGATCGGCGTCGCCGTTGGCATGCATCCCGCAGACGAACACGATGCCGTCGACGCCGCGCCCGGTCAGCATCGCGACGTAATCGTCTTCGGCGACGTAGGCGCCCAGCGTGCACAGGATCGTCGCGAAGCCTGCGCTGGTCAGCTGCGAGCTGATCGTCTGTGCGAACGCGGGGAAGATCGGGTTGTCGAGCTCGGGGATGATGAGCCCGACGGTGCCGAGCTTGGTGCGGGTGCGGGGGTAGCCCATCTCCTCCAGCGCGCGCAGCACTGCGAGCCTGGTGGTCTCGGCGACGCCGGGTCGTTCGTTCACGACGCGGCTGACGGTGGCCTCGCTGACGCCGGCGGTCCGAGCGATCTCTCGCAGTCGAGGCGTCATGGCCGGCAAGGCTACACCCGTCTTGCAAGACTCTTGCAAGAGTCCTTGGCAATCTTGGGCACTAGACGCGCTCGACCTGCGGTGATATACCCGACCGCGTCTGCAAGGAGGTTGCAAGATGGCATCCACGAACGTCGCGCTGCCCGACCTGTCCGAGCCCTACGCCGTCGACGACGCCACCATCGCTGAGGTCGCGGCCAAGGGTCACACGTGCGTGCGCGGTGTCGCCTCCCCCGAGGAGATCGCCGCGTACCGGTCGGTGATCGAAGAGGTGGCGCGCGAGCACAACACCGAGACGCGTCCGCTTGAGGAGCGCGACACCTACGGCAAAGCCTTCATCCAGGTGATGAACCTGTGGCGTAGGGACGAACGCGTCGCGCGGTTCGTGCTCGCGAAGCGCTTCGCCCACGTCGCCGCCCAGCTGCTGGGCGTGCCCGGCGTGCGGCTGTATCACGATCAAGCGTTGTTCAAGGAGGCCGGTGGGGGGCGCACGCCCTGGCACCAGGATCAGTTCTTCTGGCCATTCGACACCGACAAGACGATCACGATGTGGATGCCGCTGGTCCCCGTTCCGCCCGAGATCGGCTCGATGACCTTCGCCAGCGGGACCCACGAGATGGGCTACCTCGGCCACTACGGGATCTCCGACGAGAGCGAGCAGGCGTTCCGCGCGCTCGTCGAGGAGCGCAACCTGCCGCTCGATTCCTACGGCGCGATGCAGCCCGGCGACACGACGTGGCACGTCGGCTGGTCGCTGCACGCCGCACCGGCGAACCCGACCTCCAACCTCCGCGCGGTGATGACGGTGATCTACTTCGCCGACGGCGCGCGCCTGATCGAGCCCCTGAACGACAACCAGAGGGTAGACATGGTGCAGTGGCTGCCCGGGTTGAAGCCCGGCGATCTCGCCGCGAGCGAGCTGAACCCGCTCCTGTATCCCTGATGGATCCCTCCGAGCGCACGTTCTTCGACCAGAACGGCTACCTCGTGCGGCGAGGGGTGTTCAGCGCCGCGGAGGTCGCGGCCTATCGGGATCACTACATGGCGCTGCGCGCGCAGGGACCCAAGCCGGGGGACCTTGCCAACGAGGACGGCGCCACGGTGGACCCGCTGCTCGAATATCCGCGCATGATCCACATGCACCTCTACGACGAGACTTCCAAGCGCTACCTGCTGGACGATCGGGTGACGCAACCCGCCGTCGCGTTGCTGGGCAACGACGTGTATGCCGTGCAGACGATGATCTACTTCAAGCC
>JBKJXT010000055.1:0-6672 GCA_046716205.1 Actinomycetota bacterium | reverse complement strand
AGCACCTCGGCCGCAACACCGCGGTGTGGATGGGCCTCGGGCTGGATGACTGTGTCGTGTGGGATCCGCACCGTGACATGGGCGGGCTGACCGAAGACCAGATCGCCGCGGCGGCGGTCATCCTGTGGCGCGGGCACTGCAGCGTGCATCAGCGCTTCACGCCGGAGATGGTCGACAACGTTCGCGAGCGCCTCCCGGGCGCCAAGGTGATCGTGCATCCCGAGTGTCGCCACGAGGTGGTGGCGAAGGCCGACGAGGTCGGCTCGACGGAGATGATCATCAGGACGATCAGCGAGTCGCCGGCGGGAACCAAGTGGGCGGTCGGCACGGAGCTTAACCTGGTGACGCGACTCGGGCTCGAGAACCCCGACAAGACGGTGGCGTTCCTGGACCGGACCGTGTGCTTCTGCGCGACGATGAACCGCATCGACCTGCCGCACCTGGTGTGGGCGATGGAGAACCTGCTGAACGGCATCGTCGTGAACAGGATCCAGGTCGAAGCCGAGACCGCGCACTACGCGCGCCTCGCGCTGGATCGGATGCTGCAGATCGCCTGACCCCGGCCAGTCACATCCGGGAGCCGGAACGCTTACGGCGCAAGGCGGCGTCGCAGCAGGCGCGGCGGGATCGACACCAACAGCGCCGCCACCACGATCAGCCAGAGCGCTGAGCCCGCGGCGCGCCCGGGCGCGCCCTCCAGCGTCAGCGCCCGCATCATGTCAACGCCGTGGTGCAGCGGCATGAACCACGCGACGGTCTGCAGCCAGCCCGGCAGACGGTCCAGCGGGAAGAAGACGCCGGCGAACATGAACATCGGCGTGAGAAGGATCGTCCAGTAATACGCCAGGTAGTCGATGCGACGGACCGAGTAGGTGTAGGTGAGTCCCATCAGCGCGAACACCGCCCCGAGCGGCGCCAGCGCGGGGATCGCAAGCACGGCCCACCACGACTGGAACACGCCGAACGGCGCGGCCACGATCACGAACGCGGTCCCGTACATCACCGATCGTGTGGTCGCCCATAGCGCTTCGCCGATCGCCACGTCTTCCAGCGCAAGCGGCGTGGATGAGGCTGCGTCGTAGGTTCGCTGCTCCACCATCTTGTTGTACGTGGACCAGGTGGACTCGAACGTCGCCCCATACATCGCACTCACCGCGATGAGCCCCGGCGCGATGAAGTTGACATAGCTCTCGGTCCCGAACCCTTGCACGTAGGCGGCCAGGCCGGTCCCCATCCCGGCGAGATAGATCACCGGCTCGATGAACCAGGTCATCATCCCCATCCACGTCTTGCGCAGCACCACGAGGTTGCGGTGCCAGTACCGCCATGCGCCGGTCAGCGAGATGCGGGGACCCGCGCGGACATCAAGCCCCACCTCGGTCGCACTCATTCCACGAGCCTCCGTCCGGTCAGGACCAGGAACACGTCCTCCAGCGTTCCACCGCGCAGCCACACCGAACCCGGATCCAGCCCGAGCGCGCGGACCTTCTGCAGCACCTCGTCCCCATCGTCGGTGTGGAACAACCATCTATCCTCGAGGCGCTCGGCGCGCTCGGCAGCCGGCGCGAGCGCCTCCAGCGCGCCGTGCACCTCCGGCGGCGGATCGAACACCTCGATCACCTGACGACTCGCGTGCGCGGCGATCAGCTCGCGCGGCGTGCCCTCCACCAAGATCGTTCCTTCGTGCATGATCACCAGCCGGTCGCACAGTTGCGACGCTTCGTCCATGTAGTGGGTCGTCAGGATGAGGGACACGCCCTCACGCTTAAGCGTGCGGAGTTTCTCCCACACGAGGTGGCGCGCTTGCGGGTCGAGGCCCGTCGTCGGCTCGTCGAGCACCATGATGTCCGGCTCGTTGAGCAGCGCGCGAGCGATGAGCAGACGGCGTTTCATCCCACCGGAGAGCTCAGTGATCCTGCGATCGCGCTTCTCCGTGAGCTGCATGAACCGAAGGAGGTCTTCGGCGCGCTCGCGGACCTGGCGTGCCTTCAATCCGAAGTACCGGCCGTAGATGATGAGGTTCTCGAGGACGGTGACGTCCTCGTCCAGGTTGTCCTCCTGCGGCACGACCCCCATGCGAGCTTTGATCGCGCGCGGCGCGCGCTGTACCGGGATACCCAGCACCTCGAGCGTTCCCTCGCTCGGCTCGAACGAGCACGCGATCATGCGCATCGTGGTCGTCTTCCCTGCGCCGTTGGGGCCGAGGAAACCGAAGCACGAGCGCGCCGGCGCTTCGAAGGAGATCCCGCGGACGGCGACCAGCGAGCCATATCGCTTGGTGAGGCCGCGAGCTTGGACCGACGAGGCAGGTTCCACGCTGCGCATCCTACGGATGCGGCGGATCCTCAACCGCGAAGGGATAGGCGACCTGGTTGGCCTTGTCGAGCTCACGGGCGAACGCCGCGTCGACTCGCTCCACGAGGTTGCCCAGGTCCCGCACCCCGGTGCGCCAGCCCGCGACGCCGATGTCGGTGATGCCGTCCATCGCGCGCACCGGCGCACGCAAGACCTCCAAGGGCAGGCGCTTGTGGCGCATCGCGTGCGCCGCCGCGTTCTTGCCGCCGATCATCACGACGATCTCTTGCATGGTGAAGTCCTTCGACGGGAACGCGGCGCGGTGCGGCTTGTTGCGCTTGATGAGGTAGGCGGGATCGAAGCGGGAAACGAACGCCCGCAGGTGTGCGCCGAGCGGATCGGCCTGGGTCTCGCGTGGGTCGATGCTCGAGACGCACACGCCCGATCCGAGGTCGTCTTCGTGCTGATACACCAGCGAAACCTGTGTCAGCCGTCCGTCCGCGCGCGCGACATCGCCGACGTAGGCGGGCCCGCTCCAGTGCAGCGGCCGGATCCCGTACAGCGGGAACGAGGCTTGCGCCACGATGTCCGACAGTGTGCTCATCGACGGCTCTTGGGTGGCGGACGGCGCCGCGCACGCGCCGCTTTCGCGCGCGCTTCTTCCTTGGCGCGCCTGCGCTTGGGAACGACCCGGCCGGCCACGATCGCCAAGATGGTAGCGAGCCCGCCCGCGGCGATCGCGATGTAGTCCCCGACCCTGGATGGCTCCTTGGCCTCCGTGCCCTTGGGATGCGCGGCAACGAAGATCCCCGTCTGCGCGGAGTCGCCGAACAACGCGAACTGCGCCTGGACCGCCTCGACCTTGGTCCACGTCGCGCCGTCCCACCGGTACAGCGAGTTGGCGGCGATCGGGTAGCGCAGGCTGATCGTGAAGCACTTGGTTTCCTGCGGCGCGGTGGGCGGCGGACACGTCTGGGTGATCAGCACAGCCGGCTCGCCCGATGCGGCGTACAGGAAGCGAACGTCGTACGCGTTGCCGTCGTAGACGAAGCCCGGCGGGGGCGCGGCGACCTTGGCTGGGTCCAACGGTTCGATCACCAAGCGAACCTTGGCCTCCCCGTCACGGGGCCGGATCGCAGCCTCGGGCAGGGTGACCGCTGCCTGGCCATCCGCGGTCTGCGCGGAGAACGCCTCCGATCCTTTCTTGCCCAGCGGGAACAGCTCGTCGGCGGCCGCCGGGGGTTCGTTGGTCGCGGCCAGATCCTCCGGCGGGTTCACCCATCGGTACGCCGGCGGCGGTCCCGTCCCGTCGTACAGCGGCCGCACGATCAAGCTGCCGGCGGAGCCGAACGCCCCCGCCAGGTAGGCCGTGATCGCGACCGCTCCGGCCGCGATCGTGCGACGCGACGTTGGCACGTTCACGCGATCGGGAGGGGGACGATGGGGCTGGTGGCGTAGATGCGGGGCCAGACGATCGCACGGGTGCGCGGCTTGACCCACTCCCAGATGACGCTGGTGGCGCGATCGTTCTCGACCCCGCTGGCGAAGCGCAGTCCGCTGCCGTTGGGCAGCCCGCCGAGCGCGACGTCGACGGAGCGCGCTGCGTCGGCGATCGCAGCCGGTGTCATCGCGCGTGCGTTGGGGAGGACGTGGTTGAACAACGCCCACGCCCCGCTGAACCCCGTCAGCGTCGCGCCGCCCATGTGATCTCCCCAGCGGTTGCGGTAGGTGTCGCGCGCCCACCGCAGCGCCTCACCCGCCTCCGGCGCAAGTGCCGAGGGATCGAGCACGTCGCCGTCGGGTTTGTCGCTGGCGAACAGGCCGACCGCGTGCTGCCCGAGCGCCTCGCCGAACAGATGCATGCAGTAGGACGACGATGTGCCGATGCTCGCGACGAGCTTGAGGCGCTGGGCGATCATCGCCTTGCGCATCGCGATCGCGTCCTCGAGGTAGGCCGAGACGATCAACACATCCACCTTCGCGGCCTTGACCGCACGGACGAGCTTGCGCGCGTCGAAGCCGAGCAGGTCGTAGGGGAACGGACCGGCCTGTTGCAGGCCGCGTTTGCGGAGCTCGGCCACCGCGCCGAGCCCGACGGAGCGTCCGTAGACGTCGTCGACGTAAGTCACGCCGAAGCGCAACGATGCGGGAGCGCGGTCCATCTTCGGAAGGAGCTGCTCGACCATGAAGCCGACCGCCGAGGTCCCGAGCGTCGTGCCGGTGGGCGCGAACCGGAACATCATGTCGCCGCTGCGGGCGACCATCCCCAGCTCGCCGACCGCGCCCGTCTCCCAGAACACCCGGCCCTCCGACGTCGCAAGATCCGCGGCCGGCTTCGAGATCGTAGACCCATAGGAGCCCAGGATCGCCGGAACGCCGGCTGCGATGAGGGAGCGGACCGCACGCGGCGCCTGGTCACTTGAGTCCGCCGGCGCGAGCTTTAGCTCGACCGTGCGGCCGTTCACTCCGCCGCGGAGGTTGATCAGCGCGGCGGCGAGCTGCGCCCCCCGGAACTCCTCGACACCGCCCTGGCCTTGGCCTCCGCCCGTCGGATAGACCGCACCGATCAACAGTGCGTCGTTACCGAGGTACCTCGAGCACGACGCGACGAGCAGCGCGAGCGCGAAGGGCAGCACGATCTTCCTCAACCTCATCACCTCATCATCAATACGTTGGCGATCGCATGCGTGGCAGCGGGCGCGGTCCAGCCTCCGCTCGCCCACCGCTGCCAGCCGAGCACGATCCCCGCGCCCAGATCGAGCAGGAACACCCGCGGCCCGTACACCGGCACGTGCACGAGCGCGAATGCGAGCGAGGTGACCCCGATCGCGAGCGGCGCGCCCCAACGCTCGAGCCACCCGTAGGCGAAGCGGCGGAAGAACGCTTCCTCGGCGAAGGCCGCGATGACGTTGCGGCCCAGTCCCGCGAGCGTCCAGGCGGTGATCGGGAACGCCGGGCTCATGAAGCGCACGGCTCCGAAGGCGAGGACGCCGCACAGCGTGACGAGCGCCCAGCGCCTCACGCTGCCCCGCGCCGCACGTGACGCCGGCATCGCGAACCCGACCGCGCCCACCATAAGGATGGGGACGATAGACAGCACCGACCACTCCCGCACCGCGAGCGCAACGCACCCCAGCGCGAACGCAGCGGCGGGCACGGCGCGCGGCGGCGCGGCGGCGGGACGGGCGAAGGTCGTCATCGGACCCGGAACGTCACCTGTTGCTGCACGCGCGGATAGAACGGTCCGTGGTCGCCTGCGGCGAGCTCCACGGAGAGGATGTGCAGGCCCGGCGAGACGCCCTTCATCGTGTAGGTCTCGCCCGCCAACAGCGTCAGGGTCTTGCCGTCGAGAGAGATGTGCATGTGCCCGGTGTCCGGGGTCACCTCCGCGACGTTCTTCGCAACGAGGCGCGCGCCCGTGAGCTCCACCTTCACCACCACGTCGGGCCCGTCCACGATCTCGCCGGGGCCCGGTTCAAGCACCCGGATCGTGCCGGTCGAAGAGGGGCGCGCCTGCGCGCTGGGGGTCGGGCTCGAGGCAGTCGGTTCCCCCGAGCCGCACGCGGCCAGCGACAGCGCGGCCAGCACCAGGAGCGCGAACTTCATCATGTGAGGCTTCCTCCTATCACGGCGAGATGGTTTGCTCGAAGAACGCGGATAGCGGAACGTTCCCATCGGTGCCGGCGACATCGAATCGCCACCGTCCCGGCGTCAACGATCCGTCGCCGACGAGATGGCCCGGACTCAGCTCACGCACGCGCAGGCGGGTGGTGCTCGCGCCCTCGGGTGTCGCGACGAGCACAGCGTCGGAGACCTCCAGGGTCGTCTTGCCGCCCGGCGCGAAGAACGTCGCGTGCACCTCGTTGGGGCCTTGCGCGCCGGGGTCGACGTAGAACTGCACGCTGCGCCCGCCCTCGAGGGCGACGTTGTACAGCGTGGGCTGGCCGGGTGAGGGCACCTCGGTCACGCGCTGCTGCAAGCGCGGGAACACGGTGAGGTTAAGGGTCGCCGACGAGGTTGATCCCTGCGCGAGGACTTCGATACGCCACGGCCCGCCGAACGCGAGGTTCGCGCCGGTCGCGCGGTAAGTGCCGTCCGGCTGCCGGGCGAGCTCCAGGCGTGACGGCTCAACGTCGGCGCGCAACAGGGATCGGAAGACGAGCCGCGCCGACGCCTCGAGGGGTGCGCGTGTGTCGAAGTCGGTCAGCTCCATCGCGAAGGTGTTCGGCCCAGGACCGCCGGGTGTCACGCGCAGGCGCGCGCGGACCGTCGTCGCGAAGTCGGCGCCGGTCGCGATTACCGCGCCCACGCCTTCGCGCTTGACCTCGCGCGCGGGCGCAACGCCGGAGAGGATCCCGGTCGAGGCGAGCACGACCG
>JBKJXT010000054.1:0-4679 GCA_046716205.1 Actinomycetota bacterium | reverse complement strand
ACGTCGTGGCGCGCGCCGGGCGTGATGCGGTGCGTCGCGTCGCCGCCCGCGTGCCCCCCGAAGCGCGCGGGCTGCTGCTCGGCATCACGATCGGCGACACCTCGGCGTTCGATCCACAACTCGAGGTCGACATGCGCACGACCGGGCTCTCGCACCTGGTCGCCGTGAGCGGGTCGAACGTCGCGATGGTGCTCGTGGTGGTTGCGCTGGCGTTGCGTGGGGTGCGCGCGGGGCGCCGCACGACGATCGCCGCGATGTGCGCGGCGACGCTCGCGTTCTGCGCGATCACAGGGTTCGAACCCAGCGTGATGCGGGCCGGCGCGATGGCGACCATCGGACTCACCGGGATGGCGATCGGCGCGCGGCGCCGTACCGTCGTCACGCTCGGCGCGACCTCGGTGGTGCTGATCGTGGCCGATCCGTTCTTGGTGTACGAAGCGGGGTTCCAGTTGAGCGTGCTGGCGACGGCTGGGATCTTGCTTCTGGCTCCGCGCATCGCGACGCAGTTGCCACCGGGCAGGCTCTCGACCGCAGCCGCCATCACGCTCGGCGCGCAGCTTGCCGTCGCGCCCCTGCTGGTCGCCAACTTCGGGCAGCTCTCGTTCGTGTCGATCGCATCCAACATCGTCGTCGCGCCCGCGGTCGCGCCGGCCACGATCATCGGGATGATCGCCGCTGTGCTCGGCGCGCTCTGGCATCCCCTCGCGAGCGTCGGGCTCGCGGCGGTCCCGGCGATCTGGTGGATCCGATGGAGCGCCCACGCGCTCGCACAGGTTCCGCTCGCCTCGGTCTCGACGCCGTCGGGCATCGCGGGGATCGTGCTCGTCCTCGCTCTGGCATCGGTGGCGATCGCGGTTGGACGTGGCTGGCGCCCCAAGCGGGCCGCGACTGCGGTGGTGGCGTTGGCGATGGTTGTGACCGGCGGGGTGTGGGCGCGCGCGCTGGGCCCGACACCGATGGATGGACTTGTCGTGACGATGATCGACGTTGGGCAAGGTGATGCGTTGCTCGTCCGCGCCCAGGGGCGAACGATGCTGATCGACGGCGGACCCGATCCGGCGGCGCTCGTTCGCGAGCTCGCCTCGCTCGGCATCCGGCGCGTGGACCTGTTGGTGATGACGCATCCGCACGCCGACCACATCGACGGTCTCGTCGGGCTCGCCGGGGGGTTCCCGCTCGGCCGCGTGCTCGATCCGATGTTCGACGACGACCTTCCGTCGTACAAGGCGTTCAAGGATCTGCTCGCGCGCCGCGGCATCCCGCGCGACCGGGCGCTGGCCGGCATGACCTACCGACTTGGGGACGCGGTCATCGACATCCTGTGGCCCCCGTCGGAGCTTCTGGTGGGAACCCCCGCCGACATCAACAACAATTCCATCGTGCTGCGGGCGCGCTATGGCGTGGACGTGGTCCTGTTCGCGGGCGAGGTCCAAGAAGAGGCGATGGCCGAGCTGCTCGCGGATCCCTTGTCCCTGCGGGCGTCGATCGTGAAGGTGTCCCATCACGGCTCGGCGCGCATGCTGCCGGCGTTCTACCAGGCGACCGACGCGCGCCTGGCGCTCATCCCGGTCGGGCCGAACACCTTCGGCCACCCCGCACCGGCGACGCTGCGCGCGTTAGACGGCATGAGGATCTCGCGGACCGACCGGCATGGCACGGTCCTGGCCGGTCTCGACGGTCGCGGCGGCCTGAGCCTGCGCCTGGAGCGCCCGGGGTGAAAAGTCTTCCAGCGAGGCTCTCGCGGGGGTTCGCTCGTTGATACAGACGAGACCGGTTGGCATTTACCTACGTTCCGGGGCAGCATGGACATCTCAGACACCGACGGGAAGGCCACAGGCGCGTGATCAGGAGCCGCAAGACGGTATCGATGATCGCCGTCCTCGCCTTCGTCGGTGGCGCGCTGCAGCTCGGATCAGGGTCGGCAGCCGACATCGTCCCAAGCGACTGCGTCGCGGCCGTTCCCGGCGTCGGCCCTGCCTGCCGCACGGCCGACGGCCTCTGGCAGATCAAGCTGCCCGACGGATCGTCGTTCTTCACCCACGGCGGGGACGCCGGGCTGACCAGCGCATTCGAAGCGCCGATCCGCCCCCGCCCGGTGACCTGCGCCACGAGCCCGACCGATTTCCGGGTCGAGGTCTTCTACGCGGCCCCCACCGACGTCACCAGCCGCTTCTCCAGCATGCGTGCCGAGATCACCAAGATGCTCGAGGCCGCCAACGGGATCCTCTACGACGAGTCGGTCCGGTACAACCGCAAGCTAACGTTGCGCGCGCTCTGCGTCGCGGGGCGCCCCTACGTGCGCAGCGTGCCGCTCACGACGACCAAGAGCGCGACGCACCTCGGCACGGTCATCAACGACCTGCGGCGCGCCGGCTACAACGACCCCTTCGTGAAGTACTGGGTCTGGGTCGACCGCACGATGGGAAGGGTCGCCGGCACCGGTACCTTCCTCGACGACGACTCGCTCACGAGCTACAACCGCAACATGTACGTCGCGGGATACTCCGCGGTGTGGGGATACCGTCTCTCGCAGGGTGCGCACGCGGTGCTGCTGCACGAAGGCTCTCACAACTTCGGCGGTGTGCCCATGGCCGCGCAGAACACAACCGGCGCCGGCCACTGCACCGACGGGATCGACGTGATGTGTTACAACGACGGCGGACCGTTCGCCGCGCGCTACACCACCAGCAAATGCACGACGCGGGTCGCCTTCGACTGCGGCGGGAACGATTACTTCAACCCCGCACCGTCGCGTTCCAACATGCTCTCGAGCAACTGGAACCTCGGCTCGCCATACAACCGCTTCTTCACCGGCTGCGCTTACAAGCTCGGCAACCTTACGGTCGGTCTCACGGGTCCGGACCCGGAAGCATCGATCCCCGCCGGAACACCGTCGACCCCTGCCGTCATCGCGCGGACGCACACGATCTCATCCTCCTGCGCTGGCCGTCCCTACGCGATCACCGGGGTCCTCATGGGGCCGCCTCCCCGAGAGGTGCAAGCCGCCCAGGGCCAGACCGCCGTGGTCCCGGATTCCGTGCGTGACCGCGCCTCGGGTGTGGTCGGCTCCGAGAACCCCACCGACGCCGTCGGCAGCAAGGTGGTCCCGGACCTCGACGTCTGCTTTTACAAGGGCTCGACGCTGATCAAGTGCGTGACCGGGACGACCGACCGCGGCACCGTGCCATCGGGCACCACCGCGGTGCGCGTCATCCTGGTGCGCGGCGCGAACGTGAGCTACGTCTTCAGCGCGATATAAGGTTGGCGCGCGCCCGGCGCGCTCACCCTGGAGGTTCCGCTGAAGGCTCTTACCGTCATCGCATCCGAGAACGAGTTCCTCGCCTCGCTCGAGGTCGATCGCTTGCGCGCGGCGTGGGAGAAGCGCGGCTACGCCATCGAGGAGATCCCCAGTGACGACCCGTCGTTGGTCTTCAACGCGCTGGACACCCAGTCGCTGTTCGGCGGCGGGCGATGCGTGATCGTGCGTGGCGCCGCGACGCCGCTCGAGCCCGAGGCGGATCGCTTCGCGGCTTGGGCGGAGTCACCGCCGCCGGAGGTCGCCTGCATCGTCGCGATCGGGTCCGCGCTGAAGCTGCGCAAGGCGCTGGGGACGCGAGCGGAGATCGTCCAGGTCGAGTCGCCCAAGCCGTGGGAGACCGCGGACTGGCTCGCTCGCTTCGTCAAAGGTCGCGGGCGCACGATGACGCGCGACGCCGCCGCGCAACTGGTGGAGGCGGTCGGCTCGGACCTGCGAGAGCTCTCGACCGCCGTCGAGCAACTCACCTTGGCAACCACCGGGAGCATCACCGTCGAGGTGGTGTCGCGGATGTTCCGCGGTCTGGAGTCCCAGCTCTACACGTTCCTGGACGCGTTGCTGATGCGCGATCGCGACGCGGCCCTGCGCCACCTCGGCGCGCTCATGCGTTCGGGGGAGCATCCGCTGGTCATGATGAACGCGTTGGCCAAGCAGTTCCGGGCGGTCGCCGCGGCGCGCGACGTGGTTGGCCGGCCGAACGCTGCCGCGCTCGCCAAGGAGCTCGACCTCACCGTCGGGTACGTCAACCGTGCGACCAAGCACGCCCGCAACTTCGACGCAGGCGAGGTCAGGCGTGCCTTCCGGCTGCTGGCCGATGCCGACTTCTCCCTCAAGGGCGGCGAACGGGGCGAGGAGGCCTCGGACACGCTGCTGATGGAGATGCTGGTCGCGGAGCTCGCCGGATCGCACGGGCCTGCTCCTGCCCAGCGCGGGCGCCGCTAGACGCTAGGCAGCGACGCTGTTGACGAGCTTGGTCAGCTTCGCCTTGTGGTTCGCGGCGTTGTTCGCGTGGATGACGCCGTCGGTTGCGGCCTTGTCGAAGGCCCGACAGGCGGCACGCAAAGCGGTCTGAGCACCCGCCGCGTCCCCGGTGGCAACGGCCTCGCGCACGCGGCGAGCGTGCGTCTTGAGCCGGGACCGGGTTGCGAGGTTGCGGACGCGCGCCTTCTCGTTCGTGAGGATGCGCTTCTTCTGAGACTTGATATTTGCCATACGAGCGGTGAAGGCTACCAGGCGCGCGCACAGTGGTCGAGCCGCCCCTCTCAGGGCCGCTAGACTGCGGCCCGGCGCGCCCTGCGCCGCAAGGACATCTGCATGACTGACCCCTCGCGTATCCGCAATATCGTCGTGGCTGCCCATATCG
>JBKJXT010000053.1:0-3380 GCA_046716205.1 Actinomycetota bacterium | reverse complement strand
GACGTGTTCTGCTCGATGATCGCCCGCACGCGTGCACGCACGGCGTCGAAGTCGACCTCGACGCTTCCGATCCGGACGCCGAGATTGCCCGCCCTGCGCGCGAGCGCCGCGACCTTCGCGCTCCGGAGCATGATCTTGCTCGGCACGCAGCCGTACCAGTTGCACTCGCCGCCGAGGCGATCGCGCTCTGCCATCCCCACGCGCATCTCGCCGGCGGAAGCGAGCCGGCCGACGATCTCAGATCCGGTGCCGCCGCCGCCGATCACGAAGACGTCGAAGCGGTCTGTCTTCATGTCTCGACTCTAGTCCGGGATCCGAGTCTGCGACTTCGCGAGGAGCGTAGAGGAGGACAGACCGGGCTACATCTGGTTGTCCAGTGGCTTATGCACCTTGGAGCCGATAAGCGATGACAACGCCTGGAGTATCGCATTGCGCGTAGATGGTGTTGCGTGCGACCGCGACGCCGCTTCCTTGGGTCGTGCACGGAGCTCCGATGTCCGCGGCCATGCTCGTTGCCCACAGGGTGACGCCGGTTGAAGCGTCGAACGCCGTCAATGTTCCGGTCGTACTCACTGTGTAGACGACGCCGTTGGCGACCGACATGGGTTGGTAGCGGATCGCATCGGTTGCCGATCCCGACGCCCACTGGGGCAGGCCGCTTGTGCGGTCCACCGAGAGGACGCTATTGGGATTCGCGGTGACGTAGAGTCCGTTCGCATCCACGGCCGACGTCGAGGCGTTCCCCTGCGGGCTCGGGGGGCTGACGGGCAACCGCCACGCTCGCCCCATCGTGCTGGCGTCCACGGCGTGATAGACACCAGACTTCTGGAGCGCACCGACGATCGTGCGTCCCGAATCGTCTGAGAAAAGGTTGACCGACGCGCCGAAGTCGACATCGAGCTCCAAGCAGGTCAGCGACGAAGACGGCGACGTTCCCGTCCGCCCATCCCCGAACATCTCGCAGGCCGGCTGGTCGTAAAGGTTCAACCCCTCCACGTAGTGCTCGCCTTCGCCCTTATATGAGCCGAGGATGTCGCCGAAGGTCGGGCTGTGTCGATCGGCGTCGATCTTCAGGATCGCGTTGCTGTAGCGGTGGTCGCTCTTGAAGGCTTCGGAATCGGCTGTTGCGACGTAGAGCATCTTGTTCACGGCATCCACCGCCGCAGTGGACCATGCGCCGGTCCCGGAGAATCCTTGCTCGTGCTCTGATTCGGTCACCGCGACGATCCTCTTCAGAACGGCGCCGGTGGCTGCGTCGAGGAAGTACAGCGGGACGCGGGCATCCTCTCCGACGCCGCGAGAGACCGCGACGAAGTACATGCCATCGAAGACAACCGGGCTTGCGTGGATCACCTCGCCGTCCTGGCGGCGACCTTCCGGCGTCAAGCGATCGGTTCGCCATTCCAAGGCACCCGTATCAGCGTTGAGGGCTTGTGCTCTGAGATCGAAGCTTGGGGAGTACGAGCCGACGTACAGCCGGCCGTCGTCGACCGTGGTTCCAAGAGCGCCGCCCGGGACATTGGTCTCCCATACGGGCTCCCCGGTGTCCGCGTTGAACGCAAAGACGCCGCCCGATCCGTTGGTCACCCCGCTGGCGACGTAGACACACCCGTGGCCTATCGTCGGCGTCGCTTGGAAGGGCCCCACGCCGCCGTGGTCGGTCGCCCGATATACCCACGCGACGTCGAGGCCGGCGACGTTGCCCGGACCGATCGTGGTTTCGTCCGGCTGGCTTCTTGTGTTGTGCAAGTCGTGGTTGAGCGACGGCCAGGCTCCGCCCTGATGCTCCGGCGTCGCGCATGCGTTCGCGGCGGAGGAACTACCGACACTGAGCATGGAAAGCGCGACCGCCAGCGCGGCGAGCAGTGGGCTAACCCGATGCGTGCTCATCCTTTGCCTCCTCTTTCGCCATCGAGATTGAGCCTCAGACCGGGGCCACGACCAGCTTTCCCGCCATGTTCCCGTGGATGGAGCAGAAGTAGTCGTAGATGGTGCCGGGAACCACGTTACCCACGCCCTCGATGGGGTAGCGCTCCCCCACGCCCATCAGCACGGTGAACAGCATCGGACACGAACCGAGGGAGTACAGGCGAACCTTGTTTCCCTGCTCGTCGAGCTTGAATGTGGCCGCCGACGGTTTCCACGGCTGCCCGAGGGCGGGGGCGAGGTATCTGCGGGCAAAGCAGTGGTCGGCGTCGTCGGGACCGGATTGCTCTGAGACCACGTCGTGCAGCCCCAAAGCGTCGGCGTTGACGAAGGTCACCTCGTCGCCCCGCTGCACGACGGCCACCGGCTGCGTGTAAGTGGTTAGATGGCCGCCGGGTCCGGACACGATGACCGGGGTGCCGGCCGCGGATCCTTGACCCGGGATGGCAAGCATCGCCAGCGTCACGCCGAGCACGGCCAGTCTCTTGGGATCCCCCATCGATCTCGGGATTCGACGGAGCGGGGAGGATACCTTTTCGGAGACTCGAGCGTCCTCGGCGAGGTGTCGAGGCCTCGTTGACCGACAAAGCCGTGGGGTGCCCGCCTGGAGGGCGAGGCGGCGCTTGCCGCACCCACCCGATCCGGTCAGCGTAAGTACTACTCGCGGAGCGGCTCGACCCTACAGGCAGGCAGACGACTGCGTTGTCGCCGAGGCTTCGGTCGAGTTAGCGCTTCGCCACGAGTTCTTCGATGCCCTGATCACGTATCGATACGTAGTCGAAAACGACAGCAGAAGGTCAGCGTAGCTCGTGGTGCTCCGGCCGCTGACCGTCGCAATCGAGCTATATGGACCCCCGCTAACGGTCCCCCTGAAGATCTCATATCCATCTGCCCATAGGTCGGAGGCAGCGGTCCATGAGAGGTTCACGGATGCGGATACGAGCGCAACACACGTGCCCGGCGACGCGCCGAGACCAGAAGGCGCAACGAGACTGCCGGCGGTTACCGACATGGCGGGTGCGCTGGGCGATGCATCGAACATCGCCGTTGCGGGCTGCCCCATGAACAGTGAGAAGGCAGCCGCGGATATGGCCACGACGCACCGATCACGAACTGGCATCGCCGCACGCGGGTTGATCCGGCGGAGCCGACCAGATGTCTCGAAGCCAGACGAAGGCGAGCAACACCGGGATCACATATAAGGCAACGGTCCGGGCGAGAGGGGTTCGCAAAGCTCGGATCACGCTGCCCGCAGCCGGTATAACGCGTGTCACTCGCCACACGGGCGCCGATGACACGCGCGCGCGCCAGGGATCCTGGGCGACATTCGCATCGCCCTTGGTGCGTATGACCGGGTGCGCGCCAGGGTCTTCGATCCCGATGACGCGATGGGCCACCACGCGCTTATCCTCGATCGGCGCTTCGTAGATCAAGATCTGGCCCACCTGGATATC